>JAEXXY010000519.1 GCA_023451855.1 Actinomycetes bacterium | reverse complement strand
CAGGGCCTTGATGTCAGCGGCGGTGTAGTTCGCCATGCTCTGTATCGCTCTTTTCGTCAGTGGGATTCGACTGGTACGCAGCCCGGCAGGCTCAGGCCTGCTCGGCCGGGGCAGCCTCGGCGGCGGGCGCCTCGGCGGGCGCCTCGGCCGGCGCCTCGGCCGGCGCGTCGATCGCGATCTCGGCGGCGACCTCGGGGGCCGGCGTCTCGACCGGGGCCTCGGTGGCCTCGGTGGCCTCAGCAGCAGCGGCGTCGGCGTAGAGCTCGCGCTCCCACTCGGCCAGGGGCTCCTCGGCCTGCGCGTCGCCACCGGACTTGCCGGAGGAGCGCTGGACGAGACCGTCGGCGACGGCGTCGGCGACGACGCGCGTCAGCAGCGTGACGGAGCGGATCGCGTCGTCGTTGCCCGGGATCTTGTAGTCGACCTCGTCGGGGTCGCAGTTCGTGTCGAGGATCGCGATGACCGGCAGGCCGAGCTTGCGGGCCTCGTCGACGGCGAGGTGCTCCTTCTTGGTGTCGACGATCCACACGGCCGAGGGGACCTTGGCCATGGAGCGGATGCCGCCGAGGGTCTTCTCGAGCTTGTCCTTCTCGCGCTTGAGGACGAGGAGCTCCTTCTTCGTGCGGCCCGAGCCGGCCACGTCGTCGAAGTTGATCTCCTCGAGCTCCTTGAGGCGCGTGAGGCGCTTGGAGACCGTCTGGAAGTTGGTGAGCATGCCACCGAGCCAACGGTGGTTGACGTACGGCATGCCGACGCGCGTCGCCTGCTCGGCGATGGGCTCCTGGGCCTGCTTCTTCGTACCGACGAAGAGGATGGTGCCGCCGTGGGCGACGGTCTCCTTGACGAAGTCGTACGCGTTGTTGATGTACGTCAGCGACTGCTGGAGGTCGATGATGTAGATGCCGTTGCGCTCGGTCATGATGAGGCGCTTCATCTTCGGGTTCCAGCGACGGGTCTGGTGCCCGAAGTGGACGCCGCTCTCGAGGAGCTGGCGCATGGTGACGACGGCCATGCCGTGTTCTCCCTTGTGTGGTGGTTGTCAGTTGTCCGGCGGCGTCGCGTCCGGCCGGGTCTCCCCGGCCCTGGCGGGCCACACTCCTGGCGCCTTGACCCGTCCCGCCCGACGAGGTCGGGACTGCCGTGACGTGTCCCGGGCACGAGGCCCGGTCGAAGACGCGCGAATTCGGTCGCGTGTGCAGGCACACGTGACCGCCGTCAATCGTACGGCCTGACCCGGGTTGCGGGGAAATCGCGTCGACGGGCGAGAATGGCGGCCATGCCGTACTCGACGGGCTGGGACAGCTGGTTCCAGACGATCCCGGTCTTCGTCGTCCTCACCGCCGTCCTCGTCGTGCCCGGCTGGCTCGTCCTCCGCTCCCTGGGCACGCGCGGCATGGAGGCCCTCGCGGTCGCCCCTGCGGTGTCGGTCGGCGTCGTCGCGACGGCCGCCACGGTGGCCCAGCGCGTCGGTCTGCGGTGGGGTCTGGGGCTGCTGCTCGCCGTCACCGTCGTGGGCGCCGGCATCGCCTGGCTCGTCGCGGCCGTGGCCCGTCGCGCGCTGCACCGGGTGCGCCGCCCCGAGGCCGAGGTCGGCGCCGCGCGCCGCGTCCTCGGCCGGCCCAACCCCGACGCCGTCGTGGCCGTCCTCATCGGCGTCGCCGTGTCGCTCGCGACGATCCTGCCCGCGATCGGCCGCCCCGACGAGCTCGTCGACAGCCCCGACGCCGTCTACCACCTCGACCGCATCCGTCTCTTCCTCGAGACCGGCAACTTCTCCATCGCCAACCCCACCTTCTACCCCAACGGCTTCCACTCCTGGATCGCCACCGGGCTGCTGCCGTGGGGCGGCCAGCAGGTGCTGCCCGGCACCAACGTCGCCACGGTCGTGCTCGCGGCGGTCGTGTGGCCGCTCGGCTGCGTCGCCCTCGTACGCCACGCGCTCGGCACCTCGCGGCTGGTCACCTACGCATCCGGGTTCGCCGCGGCCGCTTTCATCTCCTTCCCGACGATCCTGCTCGGCTGGGGTGTGCTCTGGCCCAACCTCATGGCCAACTCCCTGACGCCCGGGGCGCTCGCGCTCATGCTGCAGGCGGCCCGGTCCCGACGCGTCGGGCAGTGGCTCGGGTTCGCCGCGGCGCTGCCCGGGCTGGCGCTCGTGCAGCCCAACGCGCTCGTGGCCCTCGTCGTCTTCGCACTGGTCTGGTTCGTCACCGCGCGGCTGCGGGCCGGCTGGCTGGGGCACACGCCGTGGTGGAAGGTCGCCCGCGACCTCGCCGTCGTCGCGGTCGTCGGTGTGGTCGGGCTCGTCGCGGCGCCGACGGTCTCCGCGCGCCTGGCCTCGACGCAGTCCTACGAGTGGACCGGGCAGGTGTCGGTGTGGACCGCCCTGGTCGAGGTCGTCGGCGGCCGGCTGCAGATCACCGTCGTGCTGTGGGGGCTGCTGCTGCTCATCGCCCTCGGCATCGGCTGGATCGTGCTCCGGGCCCGCGCCGCGATCCCCGTCGTGGCCATGTGGCTCGCGGCCGTGGCGCTCTACGTCATGTCGGCATCGTCGACGGCGTCGTGGACCGCGCTCATCACGGGCTACTGGTACAACGACAAGGTCCGGCTCGCCTCGCTCGCGGCGGTGCCCGGCGTCGTGCTCGTCGCGGCGGCGGCCCCGGCGCTGCGAGCTCTCCTGCTCCGTGTACCGGCGGTGCGCGCGCGGCCGGTCGTCGCGTCGGTCGTCGCCCTGGCGCTGCTGCCGCTGCTCACCGTCGTGTGGAACGGCTCGACCCGCAGCTCGATGCTGACCGGGTTCTTCCGGCCCGGCGAGGCCCGACGCGTCATCCTCTCCTTCGAGGCCCAGGACGCCCTGCGGCAGCTAGCCGCCGACATCCCCGCCGGACAGGGCGTCGTCGGGCGACCCGAGAACGGCACGCCGCTGATGTACGCGCTCTTCGGCACGAACACCCTCTACCGCTCGCTGCCGATCCCGACCACGGGCGACGAGATCGTCATCGGCACCGGGTTCAACGACCTCGAGCACCGGCCCGACGTGTGCGCGGCCCTGGCGCGGCACGACGTCCGCTGGGCCATCGGGTCGCCGCACGTCTACTGGCTGGACCGGCCCGAGCGAAGCTCCGGCCTGGAGGACCTCGACGCCAACCGGAGCGTCCGCAAGGTGCGCACGGTCGGCGACTACACGCTGTACCGCATCACCGGGTGCGGCCTCGGCGCCTGACGCGGGGCCCGGCCGTACCGCCCCTCGCCGCCACGCCGAGCCGGCGGCGCGGTCGCCGCTGGGTAGTGTCGGGCCCATGGGCTCGCCGCTGATCTCCCGCATGACCCCGTTCGGCACGACGATCTTCGCGGAGATGTCGGCCCTCGCCGCGCGCACCGGAGCCATCAACCTCGGCCAGGGCTTCCCCGACACCGACGGCCCGCGCGAGATGCTCGACGCCGCCAAGGCGGCCATCGACGCCGGGCGCAACCAGTACCCGCCGGGCCCCGGCGTGCCCGAGCTGCTCGAGGCGGTGGCCGCGCACCAGGAGCGGTTCTACGGCCTTCGCGTCGACCCGGCGTCGGAGGTGCTCGTCACAGCCGGGGCCACCGAGGCGATCGCGGCCGTCGTGCTCGCGCTGTGCGAGCCCGGCGACGAGGTCGTCACCTTCGAGCCGTACTACGACTCGTACGCTGCGACGATCGCGCTGGCCGGGGCGACGCGTCGCACCTCGGTGCTGCGCTTCCCCGACTTCGCCGTCGACGAGGCGTCCCTGCGGGCGGCGTTCTCCTCACGCACCCGGCTCGTGCTGCTCAACACGCCGCACAACCCCACCGGCAAGGTCTTCACCCGGGCCGAGCTCGAGCTCATCGCCTCGCTCGCGCGGGAGCACGACGCGTGGGTGGTCACCGACGAGGTGTACGAGCACCTCGTCTTCGACGACGCCGTGCACGTGCCCATGGCGACGCTGCCCGGCATGGCCGAGCGGACCATCACGATCAGCTCGGCCGGCAAGACCTTCTCGGCGACCGGCTGGAAGGTGGGCTGGCTGACCGGGCCCGCGGAGGCCGTCGCAGCGGCGCGCACCGTCAAGCAGTTCCTCACCTTCGTCGCCTCGGGTCCGTTCCAGCCGGCGGTCGCGGTCGCGCTCGGGCTGGGCGACGATGTCTACGCCGCGCTGCGTGAGTCGCTGCAGGCCAAGCGCGACCTGCTCTGCGCGGCCCTCGTCGAGGCGGGCCTGCAGGTGTCCGGCCCCAGCGGCACGTACTTTGTCATCGCCGACGCGGCGCCGCTCGGGGCCACCGACGGCCTCGAGTTCGCGCGGCGCCTGCCCGAGCTCGCCGGCGTCGTCGGCGTGCCGGTGTCGGTCTTCCACGACGACACCGAGGCCGCCCGGACCCTGATGCGGTTCGCCTTCTGCAAGAAGGACGAGGTGCTGCGCGAGGCCAGCCGACGTCTCGCCGCAGCGGGACACCGCTCCGGCTCCCCCGCATTCCCCGCCTGACCGTCCCGTCGAGCGCGCGGCAGACCCCACCAGCCCCACGCCCTCCCCCGTCGAGGGAGAGACCCACCAGCCCCACCGGGTTCGCCCATCGAGTGAGCACCGAACCCACCCGCCCGCTCGACGGATGACGGCACCCCGCCGTGGCGCGGCCGTCCACATCCCGACCCGACGCCTACCGCTCGTCCACAGCGGCACCAGGAGCGCTACGGCCACCGGGCCGGCGCCGGCACGATGGGCCCATGGGCCTCGGATCCGGACTGGCTGCGCTCGTCACGAGCGCCGTCCTCGGCGTCGGCGTCGTTGCCGACACCCCGTCTGCCGGCACGGGTCCACCTGTGCCGCAGGGCCGTTCGCCCGCAGCGGCTGTCCGGGCGACGTGGGACTGGCCCCTCGACCCCGAGCCGCGGGTCGAGCGCGGGTTCGACCCACCGGACCAGCCCTGGGGCGCTGGACACCGCGGCGTCGACCTGGCGTCGGCCGTCGGGCAGTCGGTCCGCTCCCCGGAGTCCGGGACCGTGACGTGGGCCGGTGTGCTGGCCGGCCGCGACGTCGTCGTCGTGACGCACCCGGGCGGGCTGCGCAGCACCTTCGAACCCGTGAGGGCGGTGGTGCCGGTCGGTGCGGCCGTCGTGCGCGGTGGCACCGTGGGCACCGTGACCGCCGTGTCGGGGCACTGCGCTCCACGCACGTGCCTGCACTGGGGAGTGCTGCGCGGGAGGCAGTACCTCGACCCTCTGGCGTTCGTCGGTCGGGCACCGATCGTGCTGCTCCCGCTCGACTGACGCGGCAGCAACGGGCGAGTCAGGCTCGGGGGTGGGCCTGTTCGTAGCTGCGCCGCAGGCGGTCGACCGACACGTGGGTGTAGATCTGCGTCGTGGCGAGGCTTGCGTGGCCGAGGATCTCCTGCACCATGCGCAGGTCGGCGCCACCCTCGAGCAGGTGGGTGGCGGCGCTGTGCCGGAGGCCGTGCGGCCCGAGGTCGGGGGCATCGGGCAGGTGCGAGAGCAGCTCGTGGACGACGGCGCGCACCTGGCGCGCGTCGACGCGTCGGCCCCGACGCCCGAGGAACAGGGCCGGCCCCGAGTGCTCCCCGACGAGACGGGATCGCACCCCCAGCCAGGCCTCCACGGCGCGGCCGGCCGGCGCCCCGAAAGGGACGATGCGCTCCTTGGCGCCCTTGCCCATGACCCGCACCGTGCCCTGGGCGAGGTCGAGGTCGTCGATGTCGAGGGCCGCGAGCTCACCGACTCGGATGCCGGTGGCGTAGAGGAGCTCGAGGACGGCCCGGTCGCGGACGTGGATCGGGTCGTCGTCGTCGGCCCGAGTGGCGGCGAGGGTGAGCAGCGCGGTGGCCTCGCCCTGCTTGAGCACGCCGGGCAGCGTCGATGATCGCTTGGGTGCGACGAGCCGGACGGACGGGTCGGTGGGGATGCGACCGGTGTGCTCGGCCCACCGCAGGAAGGTCCGGGCCGCGGCGGCCCGGCGCGCGATCGTGGCCCGGGCCGCGCCCGAGTCGGCCTGCTCCCCGAGCCAGCCGCGCAGGTCGCCGATGCGCAGGTCGGCGACGTCGGTGACCCCCCGGGCTGCCGCGAACGTCAGCAGGTGCTTGACGTCGCCGAGGTAGGCGCGGCGCGTGTGGACCGAGCGCCCTCGCTCGGCGCCGAGGTGGCGTGAGAAGGCGTGAAGCACCTCGCCGTGCAGCTCCTGGACCGATGGGCCGGGCTCGGGGGGTGCCGCGTCCGCCGACGTCGAGGGCGCGACGACGCGCGCGTCGCTCGACGCGTGAGCGGTCGTCACACCTGTCACTCCCGCACCATGACGTATCCACAGCCACACCGCAAGTGACCCGCGCTCGCAGCCTGCGCTGGCGCACCGGTGGCCGTGAGGCGGGTGGGCCGGAGTGCTCACTCGACGAAGGGAGGGAGCGAGCGGTCAGAGGCCGGACGCGACGGGCGAGCCCCGGGACGGGTGGAGCGACGCGCTCATCATTCGAGGGGCAGGGTGGGTGTGGTCGACGGCACCGGTGCGGGGCTCGGGGAGGTGGCCACGGCGGCGGGTCTGCGGCGTGGGCTCGGGGCCTTGCGCCACGTGCCGGACTGGCCGATGACGAGCCGAGCCTGCTCGAGCCGGGCGAGGGCTGCCCGGACGACCAAGGGCGGACGCGCGGCGTCACGGGCGATGACGTCGAGGGCGACCGACCGACGGTACGGCACGGCCTCGAGCACGGCGCGGTCCTCGACCGGCAGCCGGTCGACGTCGGTGTCGGCCGCGCGGGGCTCCTCGCACGCGTCGTCGCCGAGGTCGCCGACGAGGTCGATGACCTCGTCGACGCTCGTGACGAGCACGGCCTTCTGGTCGCGGATCTCCTGGTGACAGCCCGCCGACATCATCGAGGTGATCGGCCCGGGCACCGCACCGACCGGCCGGGACAGCCCGGTGGCGTGGGTGACCGTGTTGCGTGACCCGGACCGGAGGTCGGCCTCGACGACGACGGTGCCTCGAGTCAGCGCGGCGATGAGCCGGTTGCGCGAGAGGAACCGCGCCTTCATCGGCGCCGCTCCCGGTGCCGCCTCGGACACGACGAGACCCACGTCGGCGATCCGGCGCAGCAGGCCGGCGTTCGCCGCCGGGTAGGGCCGGTCGACGCCGCCCGCGACGACTGCCACCGTCGTGCCGTCGACGGCGAGGGCGCCGCGATGCGCTGCCGCGTCGATGCCGAGGGCGGCGCCGGAGACGACGGTCCACTGCCGCCGCGCCAGGCCGGCAGCCAGGTCCGTGGTCGCGTGCTCGCCGTACGTCGTGGCGGCGCGCGCGCCGACGACGGCAACCGACCTCCGCGTCGTGTCGACGAGGTCGAGCCGGCCGACGACCCAGAGGCACCAGGGCGGGATGGGGAGGTCGTCGAGGGTGTCCGGCCATTCCGGGTCGCCGGGCACGAGGACGCGTGCTCCGACCTTGGCGGCGACCTCGAGGTCGCGGTCGACGTGGAGGGCGCCCACCCGCGCGGCGAACCGGGCGAGGGTTCCATGGCCGCCGCGGATGCGGTCCATCGCCTCGAGCGGGCCGACCTCCTGCAGCAGCGCGGCCACCTCGACGTCGCGCGGCTCGACGACGCGCGAGAGCGCCGCTCGGGCCCGTCGCACGTCGTCGGCTGCTCGAGGACCGACCGCAGGCCACCCCGTACCGGGTGAGCCCGTGCCGGATGAGCCCGGCACCAGCCGGAGCCCGACACCGACCCCTCCGGTGTCGGGCGCCTGGGGTGTCTCGTCGGGGGAAGGGATGCCGCGCTCGGAGCCCGTGGTGGTGCTCATGCTGCGGCCACCGCCTGCCGGCGCAGGGACAGCGCCAGCTCGACCTCGTCGCCGCCGGGTCGCTGCAGGCCGGCGAGGTCGCCGACCGTCCACGCACAACGCAGGGTGCGGTCGTAGCCGCGCAGGCTGATGCCGCCGGACTCGAGGGCCCGGTCGAGCCGCGCCGTGACCGACGTCGGCAGTCGCCAGCGGCCCTCGCGCATCATCGACCCGGGGACGTCGGCGTTGAGCGCACGCCCGGGCAGGTGCGGGGCCCACCGCGCCTGCTGCACCGCCCGTGCCTCCGCCACCCGGGCCGCGACGGCAGCGCTGTGCTCCCCCGGCGGCTGCCCGACCATCGACAGTCCCGGCGGCTGCACGTGGACCTGCAGGTCGACACGGTCGAGCAGCGGACCACTGATCTTGCCGAAGTAGGCGCGGCGGGCCATCGGGGTGCACGTGCAGTCGAGGCCCTTGCCCCAGCCGTGGCCGCACGGGCACGGGTTGGCCGCGAGGACCAGCTGGAAGCGCGACGGGAAGACGACGTGGTCGTGGGCCCGGGCGATGGCGACGAGGCCGCGTTCCAGCGGGGTGCGCAGCGCCTGGAGCACGTGCTTGTCGAACTCCGGGGTCTCGTCGAGGAACAGGACGCCGTGGTGGGCCCGGGTGATCGCGCCCGGCTGGATGCGCCCGCTGCCGCCGCCGATGACCGCGGCCTGGGAGGCCCCGTGGTGCGGCGCCACGAACGGCGGACGGGTGATGAGGCGTGCCGCCCCGGCCTCGCCGTCGTGGAACCCTCCGACGACGGAGTGGATGGCCGTGACCTCCATCGACTCGGTGCCGTCGAGCGGGGGCAGGATGCCGGGGAGCCGCTCGGCGAGCATCGTCTTGCCGGCACCGGGCGGGCCCGCCAGCAGCAGGTGGTGTCCGCCGGCCGCGGCGATCTCGAGGGCGAGCTTGGCCTCGGCCTGCCCCACGACGTCGCGGAGGTCCTTGACGTCCTCGTCGAGCACCGCCGGCGACTCGGGCACGTGGACCTGCTCGGTGGGCCGCCCCTTCTTCAGCGCCTCGTAGCGCCGGACGAGCTCGGTGACCTCGGCGGCCGGGTGGACGTGGATGCCCGCCACGAGCCGCGCCTCGGCGGCGTTCGCCACGGGGACCACGACGTGGCGGGCGCCGGACTGGGCGGCGGCGTGCACGAGCGGCAGCACCCCGGGGACCGGGCGCACCGTGCCGTCGAGGCCGACCTCGCCGATGTGCACGACCGAGCGCACGACCTCGGCCGGGATCTTCCCCATGGCGGCCGCGACCGCGACGAAGATCGCGAGGTCGAACGCCGTGCCGACCTTGCGCTCCCCGGCCGGCGACAGGTTGATGATGACGCGCCGCTGGCTGACGGGCATCTCCTCGACGAGCGAGGCGGCAGCCTTGATGCGGTTGGCGGACTGCCCGATGGCGGAGTCGCCCAGACCGCTGATGGAGAACCCGGGCAGTCCGGAGGCGACGTGCGCCTCGACCCGCACGAGGTAGCCGCGCACGCCCCGCAGCCCGACGGCCCGGGTGCGTCCGAGGCCCATCAGCACACTCCCTTCAGGTGCTGCAGTCGCGGCCGCGTACCGGCCGCCCACAGGATCGACACGACGTCGATGCGCAGCGGCCCACCCACCGGGTGCTCCGGGTGGGCGTCGCGCCACAGGCCGGCCAGACGGCGCAGCCGGCGCTGCTTGCGCCACGTCACCGCCTCGAACGGCGCACCGTAGGCCTCGCTGGTGCGGGTCTTGACCTCGCACACGACGAGGCAGCCGGCGTCGGCGGCGACGATGTCGATCTCACCACGGACGCAACGCCAGTTGCGGTCGAGGATGGTCAGGCCGTGCTCGGCGAGGTAGCGCGCGGCGAGCCGCTCGCCGTAGTCGCCGAGGACGCGGGTCGGGAGGTCCATGCCGACCAGCGTCGTCGGCACGGCGACCGCCGGCCACGGGCGGCCGGCGCCCTGTGGACGACCGACCGACGCGTCAGGGGGATGTGGACGACGAGGAGGGGGACGAGCGCGTCAGGAGAAGTCGCCGGACTCCGGGAGCTTGATGTCGGGCTTGGGCAGCTCCTCGATGTTGACGTCCTTGAACGTCACGACGCGCACGTTCTTGACGAACCGCGCGGGCCGGTAGATGTCCCAGACCCACGCGTCGGACATCGTGACGTCGAAGAACACCTCACCGCCGTCGGTGCGCACCTTCACGTCGACGGAGTTGGCCAGGTAGAAGCGGCGCTCGGTCTCGACGACGTGGGTGAACAGGCCGACGACGTCGCGGTACTCCTTGTAGAGCTGCAGTTCCATCTCGGTCTCGTACTTCTCGAGGTCTTCCGAGCTCACGTGATCGTCGTTCCTGTCTGCTCGTGCGCCACCAGCGCCACCTGCTCGTCGTCGGCCACCAGCGGCGGCAGCGACGCGTCCGTCACCTCATTCAACACCCCGGGCCCCGCCTCGGGGCCCACCCCGGGCAGACGCCACGAGCGTCGGTGCAGCTCGCACGGCCCGAGGCGCGTCAAGGCGTCCATGTGCTCGGGGGCGGCGTAGCCCTTGTTGAGGCCCCAGCCGTAGGCCGGGTGCGCCTCGGCGAACCCGACCATCATCGTGTCGCGCTCGACCTTGGCCAGGACGCTGGCGGCCGCGACCGAGGAGCACTTCATGTCGGCCTTGATCATCGTCGTGACCGGCGGCGTCGAGGGTCCGGCGGCGTCGCCGGCGAAGGCGAGCAGGCCCACCTCACCGGGCGCGGTGAGCCAGTCGTGGTTGCCGTCGAGGATGACGAGGTCGGGCACGACGTCGAGCGCGCCGAGCGCCCGGATGCCGGCGAGCCGCAGCGCGGCCATGATGCCGATGGCGTCGATCTCGTCGGCCGACGCGTGCCCGACGGCGTGCGCGACGGCCCACCGCTGGATCCGCGGGACGAGCCCGTGCCGCGCCTTCTCGGTGAGCAGCTTGGAGTCCTTGACCCCGATCGGCGCCGAGCGGACCGTCTCGTCGATGACGACGACGCCGACGCTGACCGGCCCGGCGAGGGCACCCCGGCCGACCTCGTCCATGCCGGCCAGCAGGCGGTGGCCCGAGCGCTGCAGGGCGCGCTCGACGCGCAGCGAGGGCTTCTTCGAGGGTGCGGGGCGAGGCATCGGGGCGGGGATCTCAGCGGGTTCTCGGGAGGTTTCTCTGGGTGCGCAGGGCTGCGGCGGCAGGAGGGTCGGCGCGTCAGCCGGTCGGCGTCGTGGCCTTCGGCTTGGCCGTCGTCTTCGTGGGGGCCGGGTTGGTCGTCGACTTCGGCGTCGTGGGGCTCGACGGCGCCGGCACCGAGCCGAAGGTGCGCTCGGGCACGCCGAGCCAGGTGACGTGGTCGATGGGCCACACGACGAACAGGGCTCGCCCGACGATCTTGTCCAGGGGCACCGACCCGGTGTTCCCGGTGCCGTCGTCGTGCCAGCGGCTGTCGGAGGAGTCCGAGCGGTGGTCGCCCATGACCCAGATCTTGCCGGCCGGCACGACGATGTCGAACGGCTTGCCCTGGCTCGGCGAGTCGCCGGGCTTGACGTACGGCTCGGTGATCTCGACGCCGTTGACCTTGATCTTGCCGGTGCTGCCGTCGGCCTGGACGTGGTCGCCGGGCAGGCCGATGACGCGCTTGATGAGGTGGTTCTCGGCGTCCTCGGGCAGCAGGCCGACGAAGACGAGGGCGTCGTGGAACGGCCCGCCGACGCTGCTGTGGGCGTTCTCGACGCCGGAGAGCCACGGCGAGGGCGTGCCCGGGTCCTCGAAGACGACGACGTCGCCGCGCTTGAGGTCGAACGGGCCCGGCGTCAGCTTGCTGACGATGACCCGGTCGTCCTTGACGAGGGTGTTCTCCATCGACCCGGACGGGATGTAGAAGGCCTGGAAGAGCCAGGTCTTGACGACGAAGGACAGGGCCATCGCGAGGACGACGACGATGACGATCTCCTTGAGGCCCGCGAGCAGCGTGGCCCCGAAACCGCGCCGCGGCTCGTCGTCGTAGTCGTCGTCGAGGTAGTCCTCGTCGTCGATGCCGTCAGCCGAGCGCCCGCGCGTCGGGTCCTCGGAGCGTCCGGTGTACTGCGACATCACTCACCATTTCGTGGGACGGAGGAGATCTGGCCCTGGCCGACCGAGCCGAGCCGATCGAGCGGCCAGTATCGCACCCAGACCTTGCCGATGACGTCCTCCCCCGGGACCATGCCGCCGCCGGGGTCGCCGAGGTGCGCGCGCGAGTCTGCGGACGACCCTCGGTTGTCGCCCATGACCCAGAACCGGTCGGCCGGGACCCGGACGTCGAAGGGCACGAGGCTGGGCTTCTGGCCGGGCGCGACGTACGGCTCGTCGACCGCGACGCCGTTGACCTCGAGGCGTCCGTCGGCCGCGCAGCAGCGCACGTGGTCGCCGGGCAGGCCGATGACGCGCTTGACGTAGTCGGTGGGCTGGCCCTTGCCCACGATGCTCTGCGCCGCCTCGACGAGGGTCTGGAGGACGCCACGCTCGGGCACGCGCAGGCCGAAGGCCTGGGAGGCGTCGAAGACGATGATGTCGCCGCGCTGGAGGTGCTCGGGCGCCGTGGTGCGCGAGACGAGGATGCGGTCGCCGACGAGGAGGGTGTCCTCCATCGACGCGCTCGGGATGCCGAAGGGCGTCACGAGGAAGGCCCGCACGACGACGACGGCGAGGAGCAGGACGGCCGGCCCGATCATCCACCGGTGCCGGCGCAGGGCACTGCGCGACCGGGGCACCCCCGGGGACGCCGAAGGCGCGGCAGGTCCCTCGTCCTGAGGGGTGCCGGTCATGCCGGCACGCCCGGGTGGGGACCCACCACGCCTCGGGTGGTCAACCTGACGCCGCGCGTCAGTTCTTGGCGTCGGCCTTGGCCGGGATGCTGTCGCGCTTCTCGCGGATCTTGGCGGCCTTGCCGCGCAGCCCGCGCAGGTAGTAGAGCTTGGCGCGACGGACGTCACCGCGGGTCACGAGCTCGATCTTCTCGATGATCGGCGTGTGCAGCGGGAAGGTGCGCTCGACCCCGACACCGAAGGAGATCTTGCGGACCGTGAAGGTCTCGCCGACACCGCCGCCGTGGCGACGGATGACGATGCCCTGGAAGACCTGGATGCGCGAGCGCGTGCCCTCGACGACCTTGACGTGGACCTTCACGGTGTCGCCGGCGCGGAACTCCGGGACGTCGGTGCGCATCGAGGCGGCGTTGAGCTCGTCGAACGTGTGCATGGTTGGTTCGCTTTCCTGGGTGCCACAGGCCACCCCTCGCAGGTCATGGTGCGCGCCGGCCGGGCCGCGTGGGCCACCCGGCGGGACGAACCCGCGATGCTGGTGACCCGACTCCCCCTGTGGCAGGGGCCGTCGTGTGCCGGACGCAAGGAGCAAGTCTGCCAGAGGGCGGCGCAGACCTGAAATCGGAGGCGAGTCTACGGTGGCGGCGTGGATGTCTCCCCCGGCTGGCCCGTGGCCCTCGCGCTCGTCGTGCTGCTCGCCGTCACCGTCGTGGCCCAGCGCCTCGGCCGCATCCCGCTCGATCGGCAGGCCGTCGTGGCGGGGGTGCGCGCGATCGTGCAGCTCTCGCTCGTGGCGCTGGTCATCACGGCCGTCGTGGGCTCGATCTGGCTGTCGCTGCTGGCCGTGGGCGTCATGTTCGCGACAGCGGTCGCGACGACCGCCCGGCGGGTCGGCGCGCCGAAGTCGTGGCCGTGGGCGGCGGTCGCGATGGCGTGCGGCGTCGTTCCCGTCGTGACGATCGTCGTGGCGTCGGGCACCGTGCCGTTCACCGGCATCGCGCTCATCCCCGTGGCCGGCATCGTCATCGGCAACACCATGACCGTGCACACGCTCGTCGGCCGGCGCACCTTCGCGGCGCTGCGCGAGGAGCACGGCCAGTACGAGGCGGCGCTCTCGCTCGGCCTGACCTCCGACCAGGCCATCGACGAGATCATCGCCCGACGCGTGCCGGAGGGGATCATGCCGAGCCTCGACCAGGTGCGCACCTCGGGCCTGGTGACCCTGCCGGGCGCGTTCATCGGCGTCATGCTCGGCGGCGGCAGCGCGGTCCAGGCGGCGACGGCGCAGGTCGTCGTCCTCTTCGCCATCATGGCCACCCAGGCCATCACGGCCGGCGTCCAGGCCCGCTTCATCCGCGAGCGCCGGATCCTGCCCGACGACCTCCGCAAGGCCCTCGTGTCGTGAGCCGACGCGTTACCCCGCCAGACGCGCCCACCCCGCCTCTGCGCGTCAGAGCCGGCGGCGCTTGCGCAGGCGCACGGCGCCCGGCACGTCGGGCTGCGCCGACGCGTCGACGCGGTAGCCGACCCGGCGGTAGAACCGCAGGTTCTCGGTGCTGCGCTCGCCGGTGTCGAGGGCGAACGAGCGGACGTCGCCCGGGGCCGTCGACTCCGCGTGCTCGAGGAGGCGCCGGCCCAGCCCCTGACCCCGGAGGTCCGGGACGACGCAGAGGCGCCCGATGTACCAGTCGTCGCCGTGCCGCGACGTGCGCACCGAGCCCACGAGCCGGCCGCCCTTGACGGCGACCCACGTGGCGTGGGCGTCGAGCGCGGCCCTGGCGTCCTCGAGCGTCTCGGTGAGCGCGGGGATCGCCAGGGTGTCGTTGGCCAGCGCCTCCTCCACCCAGCAGGCGCGGGTCAGCACGTACAGCTCGGGGAGGTCGGCCGGCGTCGCGAGCCGGATGTCGACCACCCCCGCGCCGTGCGAGGCGTGCAGCAGGTCGGGGCGTCGGGCCGCGGTGCGCTCGAGGCGCTGCGCGTGGCGCCAGTCGGCGATCGCCGCGTGGTTGCCCGACAGGAGCACGTGGGGCACCGCCCGGCCCTTCCACTCCCGGGGCTTGGTGTAGATCGGGTACTCGAGCAGGCCGTCCTCGTGCGACTCCTCGACGAGCGACTCGGCGTTGCCGATGACGCCGGGCACGAGGCGACCGACCGCCTCGACCATGGCGAGCACCGCGACCTCACCGCCGTTGAGGACGTAGTCGCCGAGGCTGACGACCGACACCTCCAGGCCGAGCTCCTCGCGGGCGTACTCGTACACGCGCTCGTCGATGCCCTCGTACCGGCCGCACGCGAAGGCGAGCCACGGCTCCTGCGCCAGCTCGCGGGCCAGCGCCTGGGTGAACGGGGTGCCGCCTGGGCCGGGCACGACGAGGTGCGGGCGCCGGGCGCTGCCGGCGGGCCCCGACGCGACGACGGCCTCGAGGGCCTCGGACCACGGCTGCGGCTTCATGACCATGCCCGCCCCACCGCCGTAGGGGGTGTCGTCGACGGTCCGGTGCCGGTCGTGGGTGTGCTCGCGCAGGTCGTGGACCCGGACGTCGAGCAGGCCGTCGGCGCGCGCCTTGCCGATGAGCGAGAGGTCGAGGGCGGCGAGGTACTCGGGGAAGATCGAGACGACGTCGACGCGCAGGGCGGGCCCGCTGCCGACAGCGTCGGACGCGTCGGACGCGTTCGTGGCGTCGGACGCGTTCGTGGCGCCGGACGCGTCGGACGCGTCAGGGGCGCCGGAGGCCTGGGTGGCGTCGGCGGTCACTCCCCCGCCTCGCGGTAGAGCTCGAAGAGGCCGGGCGGCGGGTCGACGACGACGTGGTCGGCCGCGACGGTCGGCACGATGCGGCGCACGAACGGCACCCACGCGGTGAAGCCCTCGTCGAGGGCGAGGACGAGCCGGTCCTGGGCGGCGCCGATCTCCAGGCCGCTCACGGTGCCGAGGCGGGCGCCCGCCGTGTCGCGCACCTCGAGCCCGACGAGGTCCTCCTCGTAGTAGGCGTCCTCCTCGACCTGCGGCTGCGCCTCGGGCAGGACGAGGCGCGTGCCCCGCAGACCCTCGGCCCCGGTGCGGTCCGGGATCTCCTCGAAGCCGATCAGCCAGATGCCGCGGTGCACCCGGGTGCTCGCGACGGTCAGCTGCCGCGGGACGCCGGAGCCCGGGTCGGCCTCGGTCCCGACGACGGTGCCGACGGCGAACCGGCTCTCGGGATCGTCGGTGTGCAGCTGCACCGTGACCTCTCCCCGCAGGCCGTGGGGTTTGCCGATGCGCGCGAGGACGACGTTCATGCGCAGAATCCTCTCAGGTCGTGGGAGCGGGCCGGGACGCACCGAGGGGCGCCCCGGGAGATCCCGGGACGCCCCTCGGCGTCGGACGGTGCAGGTGGTGCGGCGTGAGCCTGCGGTTCGGCAGGGCTCAGCGGACGCGGTCGGTGTCGACGATGTCGACCCGGACGTTCGCGCCGCCCGCGAGGGCGCTGACCACGGTGCGCAGGGCGCTGGCGGTGCGGCCGGAGCGGCCGATGACGCGGCCGAGGTCGTCGGGGTGGACCCGCACCTCGAGCAGCTCGCCGCGGCGTAGCTCCTTGCGACGCACGACGACGTCCTCGTCGTGGTCGACGATGCCCTTGACGAGGTGCTCGAGCGCCTCCTCGAGCACGGTCACTCGCTCTTCTCGGCCTCGGCGGCCTCGGGAGCGGCCTCGGCCTCGGCGGCCGGCGCGTCAGCCTTCTTGGCGGCCCTCTTCTTCGCCGTCGTGGCGCCGGAGGTGCCCGCGTCGGAGCCCTTGCCGGCAGCGGCGATGGCAGCCTCGTAGAGGTCCTTCTTCGACGGCTTGGCCTCGGCGATGCGGACCTTGCCCTCGTCGACGACCTTGATGAGGGCGGCGACGGCCTCGGTCGGCTGGGCGCCCTGGCCGAGCCAGTACTTGGCGCGGTCCATGTCGATCTCGATGACCGAGGGCTCCTCGGTGGGGTGGTACTTGCCGATCTCCTCGATCGCACGGCCGTCGCGCTTGGTGCGCGAGTCCATGACGACGACGCGGTAGAACGGCGCACGGATCTTGCCCATGCGCTTCAGACGGATCTTGACAGCCACGGTGGCGGTCTCCTCAATCGGGTCGTGAGCACGGCGAGACCGCCACAGGATCGGGCGGGGAGCCATGGCTCGGGTGTAGGCGTCCGGTCCAGCCGGGCTGCGGCCGGACGGGTACAGCCGACCATTCTGCCAGACCCCGCCCCGTGCTCCGAACCGCGCCGATGCCCGCCCCGATGCCAACCCGACGCCCGTCGGCCACGCGGGCTCAGGCGAAGGCGGCCCGCACGGCCAGCGCGTGGCGCACGACCTCGCGACGTGGGACGTCGAAGGCGGCGTCGAGGATCGGCACCGCCGAGGGGTCAAAACCGCTGCGCGCCAAGCCCATCCGCACTTCCGGGGCGCTGGCACGGCACTCGACGACGCCGCCGACCGGCGAGGTGCGCAGCAGCTCGAAGAGGACGGCGGTCGCGTGGCTGTCCTGCGTGCCCGGGGAGCCGGGCTCGACGAGGGCCGACGCCGACAGCAGCGGCACGCCGAGCTCGGCCGCGAGCGCCGGGGCGAGTCCGGGCCCGGCCGGGCCCGCGTACCC
>JAEXXY010000364.1 GCA_023451855.1 Actinomycetes bacterium | reverse complement strand
CCACGGCCCAGACCGACGTGCTCGTCGACGTCGTCGGCTGGCTGCCGGCCGGCGCCGACCAGGTGGCGCTGGGCCCGACACGCGTCCTCGACAGCCAGGCCGGCCTCGGCTACCCGACCGGGCGCGTCGCCGCGGGCCAGGCGCCCCTCGTGCCCGTCGTCGGCACGGCGGGGGTGCCCGCGAGCGGAGTCCGAGCCGCCGTCCTCACGGTGACCGTCACGTCTCCCACGGCGGGCGGCTATGTGACCGCCTACCCGAGCGGGTCGAGCGAAACCCCCTACGCCACGGTCAAGTACACGTCGGGGCGTACGGTCACGAACACCGTCCTCGTCCCGGTCGGGCTCGACGGCTCGGTCCGGGTCAAGACCTCCGCGGCCGCCTACCTCAAGGTCGACGTCCAGGGCTACGTGCGCTGGTGACTCCGCGTCATGCGCCCGGCTCGGTGACGAAGTCGATGAGCTCCTCGACGCTGGCCAGGAGAGTGGGCTCGAGGTCGGCGTAGCTGCGGACCGTACCGAGGATCCGCTTCCAGGCGTTCGCGATGTCGGCCTGGGTGGCGTGCGCCCAGCCGAGCTCGGCGCAGATGCCGTGCTTCCACGACGTGCCGCGCGGGATGACGGGCCACTGCTGCCAGCCGAGGCGCTCCGGGCGCACCGACTGCCACACGTCGACGTACGGGTGGCCGAGCACCTTGACGTGCCGGGCGATCCCGGGCAGCGACCGGGCCTGCTCGACGATGCGGGCCTCCTTGGTGCCGGGCACGAGGTGGTCGACGAGCACGCCGAGCCGCCGCCCCGGGCCGGGCTGGAACTCCGCGATGATGGCGGCGAGGTCGTCGACGCCGTCCATCATCTCCACGACGACGCCCTCGACGCGGAGGTCGTCGCCCCACACCTTCTCCACGAGCTCGGCGTCGTGCCGGCCCTCGACGTAGATCCGCGAGCCGCTCGCGACCCGGGCCCGGGCGCCCTGCACGGCCACCGAGCCACTCGCCGTGCGCGAGGCGGCGCGACGCGCGTCGGCCAGGGCTGCGCCCGCCGAGGCGGTCGGTGGCGTCAGCGTGACGGGGCGGCCGTCGACGAGGAAGCCGGGCCCCAGCGGGAAGCCCTTGGTGCGGCCGTGGCGGTCCTCGAGGTGCACGACGTGCATGCCGCCGGCCTTCTCGACGCGCACGACGGCACCGACCCAGCCGGTCTCCACCTCCTCCACCACCAGGTCGGGCTCGGCGGGCAGCGGGGTGGAGCGTCCGTTCCGCGGGGCGCGCCAGTCGCCGCCGAGGACGTCGGAGCCGTATCGGTCGATCGGGGGGAGGGGGCTCACGGCGTCCGAGGCTAGGCGCTCCGGGCCGAGGAGGTGGTTCGGCGCGCCGCGCAGGGCGGCATACCGTGGGATCGGGTTTCGGTCACGACGCCGACTCGACGTAGAATTGGCACTCGTACGCCGAGAGTGCCAAGGTCCTGGGGTCGGCGCACCCGTCGACGACGGCCCCCGGGACGGCACGGGATGAGACGCAAGGAGGTTCGCATGAGCGAGGAACGCAGGCTCATGGTGCTGCAGGCGATCGTCCAGGACTACGTGCAGACGTCCGAGCCCGTCGGCAGCAAGGCGCTCGTCGAGCGACACCACCTCGGCGTCAGCGCCGCCACCGTGCGCAACGACATGGCCCAGCTCGAGGAGGAGGGGCTGATCCACGCGCCGCACACGTCGGCCGGGCGCGTGCCCACCGACGCCGGGTACCGCCTCTTCGTCGACCGGCTGAGCGGCGTCAAGCCTCTCGGCGCGGGCGAGCGGCGCGCCATCACCCAGTTCCTCGAGGGGGCCGTCGACCTCGACGACGTCGTCGACCGCACCGTGCGCCTGCTCGCCGGCCTGACGCGTCAGGTGGCGGTCGTCCAGTACCCCTCGCTGACCCGCTCGACCATCCGCCACGTCGAGCTCGTGCCGGTCGGCGCCACGCACGCCATGGCGGTCCTCATCGTCAACACCGGACGCGTCGAGCAGCGCGTCGTCGACACCGGCCGCGTCCTCGCGGACACCGACGGCGAGACCTTCGTGTCGAGCCTGCGCGCGCGGATCAACGAGGTGTCGGCGGGGGTGCCGTTCACCGTCGCGGCCACCCGGCTGCGTCGCCTCGTCGAGGACACCCCCGACGCCGACCGCGCCGCCACCGAGGCCATCGTCTCGGCGCTCACCGATTTGCTCGTCGAGGAGCGCGAGGAGCGCGTCGTGCTCGCCGGCCAGGCCAACCTCGCGCGCGCCGGCACCGACTTCGGCCGCGCCATCGGCCCGATCCTCGAGGCGCTCGAGGAGCACGTCACGCTGCTGCGCCTCCTCGGCCAGCTGGGCGACGACCCCGAGCTCGTCTCGGTGCGCATCGGCTCGGAGAACCCCGTGTCCGGCCTGCAGACCACCTCGCTCGTGTCGATGGGGTACGGGTCGGGCACCGAGCGCATCGCGAGCCTCGGCGTCCTCGGCCCCACCCGCATGGACTACCCGACGACCATGGCGTCGGTGCGGGCCGTGGCGCGCTACGTGTCCGAGATCCTCGACGACAACCGCGCCACCTGACCCACGCCCGGCACGGGGGTCCTTGCCCGACGCCGATCACCGCACGACCAGCCGACGACCGCACCCACGGAACCGAAGGAACACCCGCTTGAACGACTACTACGCCGTCCTCGGAGTCTCCCGCGACGCGAGCCAGGAGGAGATCAAGAAGGCGTACCGCAAGCTCGCGCGCCGGCTGCACCCCGACGTCAACCCCGGGCCGGAGGCCGAGGAGGAGTTCAAGCGGGTCTCGCAGGCCTACGACGTCCTCTCCGACCCGCAGAAGCGCCGCCAGTTCGACACCGGGTCCGACCCGTTCGCGAGCGGTGGCGGGGCCGGCTTCGGTGCCGGCGCCGGGTTCTCCTTCAGCGACGTCATGGACGCCTTCTTCGGCGCCGGGGCCACCGGCGCCCGCGGCCCGCGGCCCCGTGTCCAGCGCGGCCAGGACGCCCTCGTGCGCCTCGACATCGACCTGTCCAAGGCCGTCTTCGGCTCCGAGGAGGAGCTCACCCTCGACACCGCGATCGGCTGCAGCCGCTGCGGCGGCGACGGCGCCGAGCCGGGCACCGGCCGCCAGACCTGCCCGATCTGCAACGGCGCCGGCGAGATCCAGCAGGTGCAGCGCAGCTTCCTCGGGCAGGTCATGACCTCGCGTCCGTGCGTCAACTGCCAGGGCTTCGGCGCGACGCTCACCGACCCGTGCCACGACTGCTCCGGCGACGGCCGCGTGCGCACCCGCCGCACCCTGACGCTCAAGGTGCCGGCCGGCGTCGACACCGGCACGCGCATCCAGCTGACCGGCGAGGGCGAGGTGGGTCCGGGCAACGGCCCGCGCGCCGACCTCTACGTCGAGATCCGCGTCGTCAACCACGACGTCTACACCCGCCGCGGCGACGACCTCCACGCGAGCGTCGAGCTGCCGATGGCGGCCGCTGCGCTCGGCACGACGATCAAGCTGTCGACCTTCGACGGCATGCAGGACCTCGAGATCAAGGCCGGCACACAGAGCGGCGACGTGCTGACGCTGCGCGGGCTCGGCGTCACCCACCTGCGTCACGGCGGACGCGGCGACCTGCTCGTGCACGCCACGGTGCAGACCCCGACCAAGCTGACCGACGAGCAGCAGGAGCTGCTGCGCCAGTTCGCCGCGCTGCGCGGCGAGGAGCGCCCCGAGGGCCGGCTCGCCCCGGCGAACAAGGGCCTCTTCGGCAAGCTGCGCGACGCGTTCAAGGAGAAGTGACCGGCGGCGCGGCGCCGTCCCGCTGCGGCAGGATGGCGCCGTGACCCACCAGCTCTTCCTCGGCGACCCCGACGCCGTCGCCCACGCCACCGCCGGCTCGACGCTCGTCCTCGGCGGCGACGAGGGCCGGCACGCCGCCACGGTCGTGCGCCTGCGCGTCGGCGAGCGCTGCTACGTCGCCGACGGGCAGGGCCGACGCGTGCTGCTCGAGGCGACGCACGTCGACCGCTCCGAGGTGGCCGGCGGGGTCGTCGAGGTGAGCGACGAGCCGCAGCCGGCGCCCCGGCTCGTCCTCGTCCAGGCCCTCGCCAAGGGCGACCGCGACGAGCAGGCGATCGAGGCGGCCACCGAGCTCGGCGTCGACGAGGTCGTCCCGTGGCAGGCCGAGCGCTCGGTCGTCGTGTGGCGCGGGGACCGCGCGGCCAAGTCGCTCGCCAAGTGGGCCGCCGTCGTCACACGCGCCACGAAGCAGTCGCGCCGGGCCCGCACGCCCGTCACGGCCGAGCACGTCGGCCTCGCGGCACTCGCCGCCCGCGTGCGTGACAGCGCCCTGACGCTCGTGCTCCACGAGGACGCCACCGAGCCGCTCGCCACCGTCGACCTGCCGACCGAGGGTGACGTGCTCGTCGTCGTCGGGCCCGAGGGCGGCATCAGCAGCCGTGAGCTCGACGCGCTCGTCGCGGCCGGGGCCCGGCCCGTGCGCCTCGGCTCGACGATCCTGCGGTCCTCCTCGGCCGGTCCGGCGGCGCTCGCCGTCCTGCTCGCCCGCTCCCGCTGGCACTGAGCCACCGAGCGACCGAGCCACTCCTGACCTGTCGACGGTCGGCAGGCCACCGAACGTGGCCTCTCGACGGGTGGGAGGCAGCCGGACATGGCCTCTCGACGGGTGGGAGGCCACCGAACGTGGCCTCTCGACGGGCGGGGGAGCCAGCTGGTCGGGGGGGACGTCAGCGGACGGTGAAGGGGATGCGCTGGTCGGCGTCGGGCGAACCGTCCTTGGGGCTCGACTCGAGGACGCGCACGACGTAGTCGCCGGCCGGGAGCGGCTTGAGGCGGAACGAGTACGCACCCCGCTCCGGTGCGCCCACGGCCGCCGTCGTGTGGCCCGAGGCGACGACGGACCCGCCGCGCAGCACCTGCCACTCGACGTTGGCCTCGAAGGTGCTCGCGACGCCCTTGACCGTGACGGGCTGCCCGGCCTTGACCGTGGCGCCGCGCGCGGGCTCGTCGACCCACAGCGGGGAGAGGACGTCGTAGACCCCCATGGCGTCGCCCGGGCGCTGGTGCGCCTGGCCCGAGGGCATGCCCGGCGCGACCTCACCGCCGCCCGCGACGACGAGCACGACCGGCTTCGTGCCCTGGCCGACGCCGGCCTGGGCCGTCCAGACGAGCTGCTGCACGGCGAGGTCGGCCAATGCCGCCGCCCCGCTCGGCAGGCCGCCGGAGAGCGTCACGACGATGCGTCCCGAGCCGTCGAGCATCACCGACACCGGGCTCACGCCGGCCCACGGTGAGACGTAGGCCGACGACGAGGGCGCCTTGCCCATGGCCAGCTTCAGCGCCGCGAGCGCGCGTGCCTCGGGCCCGGTCGGCGTCGTGACGGAGGTGCGGACGAACTCACGGAAGAGCCGCGACGGGTGGAGGTCCAAGGTGTCGGTGACGATGATCGGGCCGACGTAGTAGACGGGCACGCTGGCCGTCGTGGTGGCCGGCGGCACGGGCTGCGACGACGGACCCTGCGCGGTCTGGGTCGGGACGGTCGAGGGCTGGGTCGCCGACGGCGAGCTGCTCGTCGAGGCGGCGCTCGTCGACGCGGCGCTCGTCGACACGGCCGCGCTCGTCGGCTGTCCGGACACGGGCGGCGTCGGGCTGCCACCACGCGTCGCGGCCCACACGCCACCTGCGACGAGGACCGCCGC
>JAEXXY010000336.1 GCA_023451855.1 Actinomycetes bacterium | reverse complement strand
TCGGTGAGGCCCGGCGCCTCGCGGAGGTCGAGGGGCTGGCCGCGCGGTTCGTCGTCGGTGACGCCCTCGACCCGGGTGTCGCCGTCGACGACGGCGCCAGCACGCTCGTCGTCTCCACGGGCCTGCTGCACCACCTGCCGGCGGACGCGCTGCCCGGCTTCTTCGCCGCGCACGGCCGCCTCGGCGTCGCGGCCTTCGCCCACTGGGACCTCGTGCCCGGCCGCGTCGCGCGCGTCGGCTCGTGGGTGTTCCACCGCGCCCGGATGCGTGAGTCGCTCTCGCGGCACGACGGCAACCTCTCCGTCAGCCGCGCGCACGACCCGGCGCTCCTGCGTGCGGCGGCGGAGGCCGGTGCCCCGGGCTACCGCCTCCTCGACGCGTCGGGTGGGCTGCTGCGGGTGCCGGCCGTCGAGGTGCTCCGCCCCACGGTCGGGGTCCTGGGATGAGCGCGCCCGGCCTCGTCTCCGGCCTCATCCCGCCAGAACTGCCCTCGGCCGCAGCACTGTCGATGCTGCTCGTGCTGGCCGCGCTCGACGCGGCCTTCGCCGGGTTCCGCGCGTCGGCCGGGCGGGACGGGCTCGTGCACCACCGGCGTCGTGATCTCGTGGGCTCGGCCCGAGGACTGGCCGTCCTGGCCCTGTTCTCGTTCCCCCTGGTCTTGTTGCCCTTGGTGAGCCTCGGCCACGGGTCGACCCTCGAGGACTGGGCGACCGCCGCGAACGCGATGCTCGTCGTCTACCTCCCGTACGGGCTCATCGTCCTCGGGGCGCTGGCGGCCCACGCCGTGCTGCCGTGGGAGGTCGGTTACCTGGCCACCGCCCTGCTGCTCGGACCGCTGACGCTCGCCCGTCCGCTGGTCGCGGTCGCCGGGGCCGCGCTCGCGTGGTTCGCCGTGGACACCGACATGGTTCGGGTCGGCGTCGTCCTGTCGGTCCTCATCGTCCTCGGCGTCGAGCGGGACGTCTCCCGCTGGTGGTACGCGCCTGCCCGGCCCTGACGACGGCCCTCGCCAGCTGCTCCCACCACGGGAGCAGCCGGCGAGGGGCGGGCGGGCGACACGGCCGGACCCGGATGGGCGCTGGCCAGCCCGGACCGTGAGGCGCCTGCATCTTCGTGCAACCGGCCGCGCCGGGACGCCCGGAAGAGGGGTCGAGCACGTACCGTGCTCGCACACCGGGGCCGGGTCACAGCCGGCCGGGCTCGGGGTGACCGACCCCGCCCTGCGCGGGCGAGCCACGCGACAGGGGATCCAGATGGCACAGACTCACCGACCGGCCGTGGTCCGGTCCGCACCGCCCGGCGCCGGGCCGGTTCTCGACCGCACCGACTGGCGGCGCGGCTTCGACCTCGCGGCGACCGGGCTCGACTGCCGGGAGTGCGGCGCCCGCGTCGGCGTGCGACCGGAGCTCGCCGACCGGCACCGCCGCTGGCACGCCGAGCTCAATGGACTGCTCGCGAGGTCGGAGAGCGAGCTTCCCGACCTCCCCGGCCTGCCCGACCTGCCCGACCTGCCCGGCCTGCCCGGCCTGCCCGGCCTCCCGGGGCCAGCCCACTCCGAGACGTGACGACCCGCAGACGCCTTGCGGGCTCCTTGCGGCGGGCTTGCGGAAATCTTGCGAAACCGGCACGAATCGGGCGGACATTTCCGACACTGGGTGTGTTCTCACCAGCTGTCGTCCGGAGCCCCGCATGTTCTTCACGCCCCGCCGCCGTCCCACCCGCCCCGCACGCGTCACCCGCGCAGCCCGGATCGCCGTGGCCGTGAACGCACTCCTTGCCGCTGCGGCCGGAACGCTCGCCACGGCACCGGCAGCCGCCGCCGCGACGACGACGCCGGGCCCCGACACCCGCGCCATGTGGGTCTGGGACACGAGCACGCCCGCGGCCACCGTCGACCTCGCGGTGAGCACCGGCATCGACCAGCTCTTCGTCGCCGTGCCGCCCAACGTCACGACGTCGAGCCAGCTGCCCGGCATCAAGGACCTCGTGGGCCGCGCCCGCGCCGCCGGCATCCGCGTGGACGCCCTCGGCGGAGACCCCGGCTGGGTCGACAACCCGTCATGGGTCATCACCTACTGGCTCAAGCCCGCCAAGAGCACCGGCCTGTTCACCGGGATCCACGTCGACGTCGAGCCGTACTCGACGCCGGCCTGGACCACCGACCAGCCCACCGTCGTGGCCAGGTACCTGACGCTGCTCGACAAGCTCAAGGCCAACGCCGGCACCTACCCCGTCGAGGCCGACATCCCCTTCTGGTTCGGCGAGATCCCCGCGACCGCCACCGGCGGCGCGGCCTCGAGCCTCGACCGCGAGATCATGAAGCGCACCGCCGGCGTCACCGTCATGTCCTACCGCAACACGGCCACCGGCCCGGACGGCACGCTCGACGTCGCGGCCGCGGCGCTCGCCGCCGGCGCGTCGCTCGGCAAGCCGGTCCGCCTCGGCCAGGAGACCAACTACCTGGGCAGCTCGGCCGTCGACACGAAGCAGACGTTCTTCGGCTGGACGCGCACCGACATGGAGGTGCAGCTCGCGCAGGTCGTGGCGGGTGCGTCGTCCCGGCCGACGTTCGCCGGCCTGGCGATCCACGACGCGTCGGGCTACGCCGCCATGGCGCCCTGAGCCAGCCCCGCGTCCGCTGCACGGCCGGCTCACCTGAGAGGCTGGGCGTGTGTACGTCAAGGTGTGCGGCCTGAAGGGCCCGGACATGGCCCGGGTGGCCGTGGCGGCAGGGGCCGACGCGGTCGGCGTGGTCATGAGCGAGGGCAGCCCGAGGCACGTAACGCCGGAGGTCGCGGCCGGCGTCGTCGAGGCGGTCGGCGGTCGGGCCGACACGGTGCTCGTGGTGCGTGAGATGCCGGTCGCGGAGGCGGTCGAGGTCGCCGGCAGCATCGGTGTCGACGTGCTCCAGCTGCACGGCGGGTACTCCGCGGCCGAGTTCGCCACGGCACGAGCCGGTTTCGCGCGGGTCTGGAGGGCGACGGCCCTCGACGACTCGACCGACCTGACGGTGGGAGCGTGGGGC
>JAEXXY010000169.1 GCA_023451855.1 Actinomycetes bacterium | reverse complement strand
AGCGCGAGCAGCTGGGGCACGAAGAGGAAGCCGACGACGACGCCGGCCAGCCCGGCCGCCACCGACCCGGCCGCGAGCGGGGTGTCGGAGAACCGGCCGACCTGGGGAGCGCCGGCGTGCGTGCTGCCGCCGCTGTGGTCGGGACGATCCGCGTCGCTCACGCGTTCAGGGTAACGATGGACACCGTGACCCGCCTGCGACGCCGCGCCCGCCGCGCCCGCCCCGGGCGCCCGACCGCCCTCGCCGTGCTGGCCGTAGCGACCGTCGCGACGCTGACGACGCTCGCCGCGTGCGGCACCGACGCTCCGACGCTCGAGGACCTGCCCTCCGACATCGCGAGCGCCCGGCCGCACATCACCCAGCAGGAGGCGACGTTCGTCCTCGACGCCCGCAACCGCGGCGTCAACATCACGGCCGCGACGCTGACCGACGACCTCGAGACCGGCACGACGACGTGCTGGGCGCTGAAGAACGGCGGGGTGACGCTGAAGCAGATCGCCGTCGACGACGCGGGCAAGCCGCTCGACAACACCGGCGACGCGCTGCGCACCAAGCAGCTCATGGCTGCGGGCGTCAACGCCTTCTGCCCCGACCGCGGCGACCAGATCGTCCAGCTCGCCCTGCCGTGACGCGTCGGCCGGTCGGGCCGGGCGCGCCGTGTGCGTCGCGCGCGTGCGCCGCGTCACGAACGTCGAGAATCGGTGTCGAAGAGCCCGGTGGTTGTTCGACGCAGAGGTGACCGGCAAGGCCCCGACGAGCACGAGGAGAGATCGAGATGCCCCGATTCATGGGATTCGTCAGGATGGAAGAGGGCGTCGGCACGCCCCCCAAGGCGCTGTTCGACGCGATGGACGAACACATCGGGGAGCGGGCCGCCAAGGGCGTGTTCCTCGACGGCGGCGGGCTGTACGGGACGGAGGACGCCGTGAACTTCGTCGTCCGCCGCGGCGAGGTGACCCGCGTGGACGGGCCGTACGCCGAGTCCAAGGAGGTCGTCGGCGGCTGGGCCCTCATGCAGTACGACAGCCTCGAGGAGGCCGTCGCGGACCAGCGGGAGTTCGCCGAGCTGCACGCCCGGCACTGGCCCGAGGTCACCGTGGTCGCCACGCTGCGTCAGATCTCCGACGGCCCGGAGGCCCCCACCGAGTGACCCGGGCCCGCGGCACGCGCGTCGTGCCGACCTCCGCCGCACCGGGCCCGCCCCAGCCACGGGGTGGGCCCGGTGCGGAATACCCCACCCGGGGATGTCCGTTGGCACCCCCGTGAGCTCTTCCCGCACCGCCCCGACCGCCCAGCTGAACATCCTCGACCTCGTGCCCGTCGCCGACGGCGGCACCGCCGGCGAGGCCATCTCCGCCACCGTCGACATCGCGCGGCACGCCGAGAAGTGGGGCTACGGGCGGTACTGGATGGCCGAGCACCACAACATGCGCGGCGTCGCGTCGAGCTCGACGGCGGTGCTCATCGGCCACGTCGCCGACCAGACCGAGACGATCCGCGTGGGGGCCGGCGGCATCATGCTGCCCAACCACGCGCCGTACGTCGTCGCCGAGCAGTTCGGCACGCTCGCGACGATGCACCCCGGACGCATCGACCTCGGGCTCGGGCGCGCCCCCGGCACCGACCCCTTCACGACGCGCGCGCTGCGCCGCAACGAGGCCGCCGCGATGAACTTCGCCGGTGAGGTCGAGGAGCTGCTCGGCTACCTCGGCGATCCCGACCCCGACGCCGAGGTGCGGGCCGTGCCCGGCGAGGGCACGCACGTGCCGGTGTGGATCCTCGGCTCGAGCCACGGCGGCGCGCAGGTGGCGGCCGCGCTCGGCCTGCCGTACTCGTTCGCATCGCACTTCGCACCCGCCGCGCTGATGAGCGCGCTCGAGGTGTACCGGTCCCGCTTCACGCCGTCGACCCTGCCCGGCGGGCTCGACGCGCCGCGCACCATGGCCGGGATGAACGTCATGGTGGCCGACACCCAGGCCGAGGCCGAACGGCTCTACACGAGCGTCCTCGCCCGCTTCCACAGCATCGTGACCGGCCGTCGCGGCGGCGTGACCAAGCCGACCGGAGACATCGACAGCCTTCTGTCGCAGTGGAGCCCGGCCGAACGGCAGGCCGTCCTGGACATGACGCGGGTCTCGCTCGTCGGCACACCCGACTCCGTCCGCGAGGGCCTCTCCGGCTTCGTCGAGGCCACCCGCGTCGACGAGGTCGTCGTCACGTGCGGTGCGTACGACCCCGCCGACCGGCTGCGCACCTACGAGCTGCTCGCCGACGCCTGGCTCTGACCGCCTTCGCTCCCGCCGCGACCGAGGCGACCCCGGACGCGGTCGCCTGCCACCCCACGACCTCTGAGAGGCTGCACCACATGACCGAGAGAAACCCCGAGGACCTGCGCCGCGTGACCCTGACCCGCGACAGCGTCGGCCGCTACACGGTCCGCAACGAGCGCGGTGGCTCGATCACGGTCAGCTCGGGCACCGAGGAGCTCAGCCCCGTCGAGCTGCTCCTCGCGGGCATCGCCGGCTGCACCGCGGTCGACGTCGACACCGTGACGACGCGTCGGGCCGAGCCCGAGCAGTTCGAGGTGGAGGTGACCGCCGACAAGGTCAAGGACGAGAACGGCAACCACCTGCAGGACATCGAGGTGCGCTTCCGCGTCCGGTTCCCGGAGGGCGACGGTGGAGACGCGGCCCGCGAGATGCTGCCCAAGCTCGTCAAGCGCTCGCACGACGAGTGGTGCACGGTCAGCCGCACCGTCGAGCTCGGCACCGAGGTCACGACCATCGTCGAGTGACGCCTGCCTGACGCCGCCTGACGCCTGCCTGACGCCGCCTGACGCGGTCGACGGGCGCGACACGGCACCAGGTGGCGCGTTGGTGCGCCGGCCCGGGCGTCTGGGCCGCGACAGGACGCCAGACGGCGGGTTGTCGCGGCGCGCGGGCTCAGCGTGACCTGACCTCGGCGTCGATCCACTCGATGGGGTCGCCCCACCCGAGCCGCCCGACGCCGTGCTTGTCGAGGGCGAGCACGGCCAGGGTGCGCCGGTGCGCGGCGAACGTCAGGACGTGCGCGACCATCGCGCCATAGCTGCACACGTACGGCGGGTCGCTCGCGGCGTCGACGAAGACGTCGTCGAGCTGGCCCTTCTCCACGGCCTGGCGTACGTGCGCGACGAAGACCGGGGCCGCTTCGGCGAGCCGGCGCCGCGCCGACGTCAGCGACTCGTCGACCTCCACGGAGAAGTCGTACTCCTGGCTGGCCATCGTCGCGTTCCACATCGCCATCTGCCCGACCAGGCGGCTGATGATGCGGCGCAGCGTCGAGGGATCCGGGTCGTCCTCGACCGACAGGACGATCGGCTCGTCGAGCTGCTCGTCGGACAGCTGGGTGGCGCACTCGACGATCTCGCCGACGAGCCAGACGTGGTGCTCGACCATCTGCTGCAGGAGGTCCATGGCGGTGACCCTTCGCCGGGCCGGCAGGCGGATCCCCGCCGGCGGATGGAAGTGGATGCCGTTGCCCGCCTCGACGCGGATCGCGCCGGGGCGCTCACGCCACGCGGTCGGCGTCCGGCCGTACGCGCGTCGGAACGCCCGGGTGAAGGCCTCGTGCGAGCCGTAGCCCGCCTCGACGGCGACGTCGAGGATGGTGCGGTCGGTGGTGAGCAGGCGGTACGCCGAGCGCTCCAGCAGGATCCGGCGCCGGAACCGGCGGGGCGACTCGCCGGCCACCGACGCGACGATCCGGTCGAGGTGGAACCGCGACAGGTACAGC
>JAEXXY010000085.1 GCA_023451855.1 Actinomycetes bacterium | reverse complement strand
GGCCGGAGTCGTCGGCGAGCGCCGGCAGGCCCGTGACGCTCGCCGCCGAGGCGGCCTTGAGGATCGCGTTCTGCTCGAAGGTGACGCCGTCCTCGACGACGTCCGGCGCGTCGGGGAACTCGTCGAGGCCGACGATGTCGAGCCCGAGCGCGGTGCAGACGTCGGCGAGGATCTCGCGCAGCTCCTCGACCTTGTGGTGGTTGCGCGTGGCGAGGACGACCTTCGTCACCGAACCACCTCCTCCGCGAGCGCAGCACGCTGGCGCTCGGTGAGGTCGGCGCACCCCTTGGCCGCGAGCTCGAGCAGGCCGTCGAGGAGGGCGCGGTCGAACGGTTCGCCCTCCGCGGTGCCCTGGACCTCGACGTAGCGCCCGTCGCCGGTCATGACGACGTTCATGTCGGTCTCGGCCGTCGAGTCCTCGGGGTAGTCGAGGTCGAGGACCGGCTGGCCGCCGACGATGCCGACCGAGACGGCCGCCACCGAACCGGTCAGGGGCTGGGCGTTCCTGCCGATGAGGCCCTTGCGGCGGGCGTCCTCGACGGCGTCGGTGAGGGCGACGAAGGCGCCGGTGATGGCGGCCGTGCGGGTGCCGCCGTCGGCCTGGAGCACGTCGCAGTCGAGGACGATCGTGTTCTCACCCAACGCCTTGGTGTCGATGACGGCACGCAGGCTGCGGCCGATGAGCCGGCTGATCTCGTGGGTGCGACCACCGATCCGGCCCTTGACGCTCTCGCGGTCCGAGCGGGTGTTCGTGGCTCGCGGCAGCATCGCGTACTCGGCGGTGACCCAGCCGGTGCCCTTGCCCTTGAGCCAGCGCGGTACGCCCTCGGTGAAGGAGGCGGCGCACAGCACGCGGGTGCGCCCGAACTCGACGAGGACGCTGCCCTCCGCGTGGTCGAGCCAGTTGCGGGTGATCCGCACCTCGCGCGTCTGGTCGGGAGCACGGCCGTCATGTCGGTCAGTCATGCTCCCGAGGCTAGTCACCGCCGACGAGTGCCGGACGCGCGGGCGTCAGCCGCGGGTGGCGACCTCGAGCGCGTCCAGCTCCTCCGCGGTCAGTGCGAGGTCTGCGGAGCGGACCGAGTCGGTGATGCTCTCGGGCCGGGAAGCACCGGGATCGTCGGCGTCGCGGTGGCAGGCGTCGGCGGTGTCGATGATCGCCACGTACCCGGACGGGACTAGACCGGGTACGTGGCGTCGGGCGCCGCGAGCTCGACCTCCCCGGGCCACACCTCCGCGGCCTGCGCCCGGCACACCTCGGGGTCGTTCCACGCCGGGATGTGGGTGAGCATGAGCCGGCGGACGCCGCCCGCGGCGACCGCGGCCTCGGCGGCGCGGCGGCCGGACAGGTGGATGCCCGGCACGGTGTCGCGGCCGTCGACGAACGCCGAGTCGGCCAGGACGAGGTCGGCCCCGGTCATGAGGTCGGACAGCTGCGGACACGCGTCGGTGTCGCCGGTGTAGACGAGGGTGCGCCCACCCGCCTCGACCCGGAACCCGAAGGCCTCGACCGGGTGCTCGACCCGCACCGGCGTGATGGTGAACGGCCCGACGGTGAAGCACTCGCGGTCGCGCAGGTCGTGGAAGTCGAAGGCCGCGAGGAGCGCCTCCGACTCGCCGCTGCCGTAGGCGCGAGCCAGGTGGGCACCGGTGTCGGGTGGCCCCCACGTCGGCAGCGGTCCGCGGCCGGTGCCACCCGGGACGTACCGCGTCATGACGTAGAGCCCGCACATGTCGATGCAGTGGTCGACGTGCAGGTGCGAGAGGACGACGGCGTCGACCTCGTAGGGCACGACGTGGCGCTGGAGCGCCCCGAGCGCCCCGTTGCCGAGGTCGAGCACGATGCTCCAGCTGCGGCCCTCGTGCTCGGCCCGGACGAGGTAGGAGGACGCGGGCGAGTCGGGACCGGCGAAGGACCCCGAGCAACCGACGATCGTCACGTCCACGCCCCGAGCCTAGGTGCCGGGACCGACGCGGGCGCGTCCACACGCGTCCGGTGTGTCGGACGCCACGGCCGGCCCCCGGGTGTTCTCAGTCGGTGTCGTCGTCGGTGTCGTCGTCGGTGTCGACGTCGATGCCGAGGGCGTCGAGGCGACCACCCATGAGGGCCTGGGTCAGGGTCTCCTGCAGCCAGGTGAGGAAGTCGTACCAGGCCATGGCGTACCCGAGCGGGTCGTCGTCGTCGATCGACTCGAGCGCGGCATAGAGCGCCTCCGCGTCCTCCTCGGTGCGCATGCCCATCCGCTCGCCGAGGAGCAGGCGCACGTCGGTGAGCGCCACGAGGAAGGGCGGCGCCTCCTCGGGGGCCAGCTCGACACGGTCGTCGGCGGCGGCCTCGATGCGGCGCAGCGCGAGGTCGAGGTTGCCGCTCTTGCGCTGGCGCAGCCCTTCCTCGGTGAGGCGGCGGAACTCCGCCGCGACGGCGTCGTCGCCACGGTGCGCGGTGGGCAGCAGCCGGTCGAGCGCCGGGTCGCGACGGTCCTCGTCCTCGTCCTCGTTCTCGTCGCCGGCGCCGGCGTCGTCGTCGGCGTCGTCGTGGCTGTCGGACGCGTCGGCGGCGCTGAGCGACAGGCCCATCGAGGCGACGAGGTCGTCGAAGGCGTCGCCGGTGGGCTCGACCTCCGGGGACAGCAGGATGCGCGTCTGCTCCATGAGGCCGCGCAGCACCGTGCGCTCGAGGTCGTCGAGGAGCGCGACGTAGCGGTCGTCCTCGCGCAGGAAGGCGCGTGCCATCACTCGTCCTTCTCGAAGGTGGCCCACAGGCCGTAGCCCTGCAGCGCCTCGGCGTCGCGTTCCATCGACTCGCGGGGACCGTTGGCCACGACGGCGCGACCCTTGACGTGCACGTCCATCATCAGCTTCTCGGCCTTGGCACGCGGGTAGCCGTAGTAGGTCTCGAAGACCCACGTCACGTACGTCATGAGGTTGACCGGGTCGTTCCAGACGATCGTCACCCACGGCACGTCGGGTGCGACGACCTCCTCAACGGAGGTGGTCTCCTCCTCGACCGGGGCGAGGGACAGGCTCGGCGTCACGGGACCACCCTAGGTCCCCCGACAACACCCGTCGGACGCCTCGGGCGCGGGCCGGCTCCGCACGGGCGCCGGGGACCGGCGCGCATAGGGTGGGCGCGTGAGCCCGACGAGCCCTCGCGCCGCGAGCACGGCGCTGCTGACCGACCACTACGAGCTGACGATGCTCCAGGCGGCCCTCGCCTCGGGCGAGGCGAACCGGCGCTGCGTCTTCGAGACGTTCGCGCGACGGCTGCCCGACGGGCGGCGGTACGGCGTCGTGGGCGGCACCGGGCGGGTCCTCGAGGCCCTCGAGCAGTTCCGCTTCGGCGACGACGAGCTGCGCTTCCTCGAGGGCGCAGGTGTCGTCGACCGGCCCACGCTCGACTGGCTCGCGGGCTACCGGTTCTCCGGCGACGTCACGGGCTACGCCGAGGGCGAGTGCTACTTCCCCGGCTCGCCGGTGCTCGTCGTCGAGTCGAGCTTCGCCGAGGGGGTCCTGCTCGAGACCCTCGTGCTGTCGATCCTCAACCACGACACGGCGATCGCGTCCGCGGCCTCGCGGATGACCTCCGCGGCCGGCGACCGCCCGTGCATCGAGATGGGGTCGCGCCGCACCCACGAGGCGGCTGCGGTCGCAGCGGCCCGGGCGGCCTACGTGGCCGGGTTCGCCACGACGAGCAACCTCGAGGCCGGACGCCGCTTCGGCGTGCCCACCGCGGGCACGGCCGCGCACGCCTTCACCCTCCTCTACGACTCGGAGAAGGAGGCGTTCACGGCCCAGGTCGACTCGCTCGGCAGGGGCACGACGCTGCTCGTCGACACCTACGACGTTCGCGCGGCCGTCGACCTCGCCCTCCAGGTCGCGGGGCCCGAGCTCGGCGCGGTCCGCCTCGACTCCGGCGACCTGCTCATCCAGGCCCAGGAGGTGCGCGCGCAGCTCGACGCCGCCGGCAACCACGACACCCGCATCATCGTGACGAGCGACCTCGACGAGTTCGCCATCGCCGCCCTCGCCGCGGCACCGGTCAGCGGCTACGGCGTCGGCACGGCGCTCGTCACCGGGTCGGGTGCCCCCACGGCCTCGATGGTCTACAAGCTCGTCCAGCGTGAGG
>JAEXXY010000055.1 GCA_023451855.1 Actinomycetes bacterium | reverse complement strand
CCCGGCCGGATGTCGGCCTTGAGCACGAGACCGACGCGGGGCGACACCTCGGCGATGACGTCGCAGCAGCGCTTGACCAGAGCCATGCACTCGTCCCACTCCCCCTCGACGGTCGTGAACATCGCGTCGGTGCGGTGCGGCAGGCCGGACTCGCGCACGACGCGGATGGCCGAGGCGACGGCCTCGCTGACGGAACCGGTGTCGTCGGCGGCGACGGTGGGCGCGACGGAGAAGGCGATCAGCATGCGCCCACCGTAGGCCGCCGGGTCCCGGTGCTGCAGCGCAGGGCGGCCTCAGAGGTCCTTGCGCATCGAGAGTGCCTCCTCGGTGATGCGGAAGCCGAGGTCGACGTTGATCTGCACCATCCACGGGTTCTGCTCGTCGTTCATCGTCTGCACGCGGGTGCGCTCCGGGAACGACTCGGCCAGCAGGTCGAGGTTGGCCACCTTGACGGCCATGCCGAGCCGGTGCCCGCGGTGCTCGGGCAGCACGAGCGTGCCCCACTGGTGCACGACGTCGGGGTCCGACGGCGGCACGTTGAGGTCGGTGTAGGCGGCGACGACGCCGGTGTCGCGGTGCACGGCCACGGCGGTCAGCAGCGTGTCGCCGACGCGGGCGTGGTGGTCGAGCATCGTCTGGTAGTCCTCGACGGTCTGGGACTCGGGCTCGAAGTCGACGTCGCCGGTCGGCGCGTCGAGGATGAGCCGGTTCGAGGCGTCGCAGACGCCCTGGCGCAGCTCCTCCGGGACGCCGCCGGTGAAGACGCGCACCTCGTAGGCCTCGCCCATCGCGTCGGCGGCGCGCCGGCGCTCGCGCGCCAGCAGGTCGGCGTCGACGGGCAGCGGCAGGGACCGGACGATCTCGGTGCTGGCGACGCGGTAGCCCCGGCGCTCGGCGAAGGCCCGGTCGGGGTGGGAGTCGCGGGCACCCTGCGGTACGAAGACCTCGGCGAGCAGCATGGAGCGCTCGCCGGCCCGGGCCCGCGACTCGCTCCAGTCGAGCAGGGCGCTGCCGTAGCCGCTGCGCCGGTGCTCGGGGTCGATGCGCAGCTCGGTCCAGCACTTGTCGAGGTTCTCGCGCTCGGGGAAGTACAGCTGCGACCAGCCGACGGGAGACCCGTCGACGACGACCACAGCCGCCTCCATGCGCTCGCCCGGGAAGTCGAAGCGCAGCCAGGCGGCGAACTCCTCGGCGGTGCGCTGCACGGGGTGCACGCGCGACACGGCATCGACGCGGGTGGCGATGCCGTACAGCGACTTGACCATCACGTCGTCGTCGCGGTCGAGCGGGATGATGTCCATGACTCGACGGTGACACCGCCGGGGTCGGCGCCACAACGGAATTACCGACGACGCCCGCGGCCCTCCTCGGGCGTCGCGGCTCAGGCGTCGAGGTGCTCGACGAGCCGGTCGGCGGCGGCGTACGGGTCGAGCCGCCCGGCCACGACGTCCTGGGCCAGCGAGAGGAGGTCGGCCCGCCCGCCGAGCTGGGCGAACCGTGAGCGCAGCTCGGCCAGGGCGATCGCCTGCACCTCGTCGGCCGCGCGACGCTCACGGCGTCGGCCGAGCTCGCCCGACTCCTCGATGAAGGCGCGGTGCTTGTCGAGGGCCTCCATGACCTCATCGACGCCGATGCCTTGTGCCGCCACGGTTTTCACGACCGGCGGCCGCCACAGCCCCGGCTCGGTACGGTCGCCGAGGGAGATCATGTGCCGCAGGTCGCGCACCGTGGCGTCGGCGCCGTCGCGGTCGGCCTTGTTGACGACGAAGACGTCGCCGATCTCGAGGATGCCGGCCTTGGCCGCCTGGATGCCGTCGCCCATGCCGGGGGCCAGCAGCACGACCGACGTGTCGGCCAGGCCGGCGATCTCGACCTCCGACTGACCGACGCCGACCGTCTCGACGAGCACGACGTCGCAGCCCGCGGCGTCGAGCACGCGGATGGCCTGCGGCGTGACCCACGAGAGGCCGCCGAGGTGGCCCCGCGAGGCCATCGAGCGGATGTAGACCTCGGGGTCGAGCGCGTGGTCCTGCATCCGGACGCGGTCACCGAGCAAGGCGCCGCCGGAGAACGGCGAGCTGGGGTCGACGGCGAGGACGCCGATGCGCAGCCCGCGCTCGCGGAAGGCCCCGACGAGCGCCGTGGTCGAGGTCGACTTGCCGACGCCGGGCGAGCCGGTGAGGCCGATGACCCACGCGTTGCCCGTGTGCGGGGCCAGCGCGGCCATGACCTCGCGCAGGGCCTCGTGACGGTCCTCGACGAGTGAGATGAGGCGCGCCACGGCACGCGGGGACCCCGCCCTGGCCGACTCGACCAGGGCGGGGACGTCGACGGTGCGGCGTGGGCTCACGTGGGGCGCAGGCGAACTCGTCGGCGAGCCGTTGGGCTCAGGCCGTCTTCGGCACGCGGACGATGAGGGCGTCGCCCTGACCGCCACCGCCGCAGAGAGCGGCCGCGCCGACGCCACCGCCACGCCGCCCCAGCTCGAGCGCGAGGTGCAGCGCGATGCGGGCGCCCGACATGCCGATCGGGTGGCCGAGGGCGATGGCGCCGCCGTTG
>JAEXXY010000502.1 GCA_023451855.1 Actinomycetes bacterium | reverse complement strand
TACCTGCACTCACCGCGCTCGACGCGCCGCTCGAGGGTGCCGACGTCGCCGAGGCGGGCTCGGTGTCGTGGCTGCGCCACGGCGAACGCGTCGTCGAGCTGCTGCGCCGCGGCGGTCGGCTCGCCGTGCGCACCCGTGACCCCCGCGCGCAGACCCGGCGACGCTTCACCGGCGTCCCGACCTGGCCGCACGACCCCGTGTGGGTGCGACGCGGGCGGTTCACGCCCGCCGACGTCGAGACCGAGGTCACGGTCGCGACGGCCCGGCCCGACCTGCTCCAGCAGGCCCGCGTCGTCGGGACGGTCGAGGTCGAGCTCGGCGGTTCGTGGCACGCCCTCGCTGCGACCCGCTCCGGCGACGGCCTCGCGCTGCTCTTCCACGACCTGACCAACGACGCCGGCTCGGCGCCGTGGCGGATGGTGCGCACCGGTGCCCCCGAGCCGGACGGCACCCTCGAGGTCGACCTCAACCGGGCCGTCAACCTGCCGTTCGCCTTCACCGAGTTCGGCACGTGCCCGGCGCCGGTCGACGGCAACCGCCTGCCCGTCGCCGTGACGGCGGGGGAGAAGCGCCCGGCATGAGGTTGCGCACGTCCACGCTCCCCGGTGTGGAAGGAGTGTTCACCACGACGTCGAAAGCCTGACGCGCCAATGCCGCATTCGGTGCGCTCGTGTGGCTAGGTTGACGGGGTGCAGTCACAGGGGACCGAGACACCGACACAGTCGCGCACTGCTGCGGGCCCGCCCGAACCCGTCGGGCCGGCACCGCGGCGCTCGAGCGGAAAGGCCTGGGAGTGGACGCTCGCGGCGCTCCTGCTCCTGCCCAACCTCGTCCTGCTCATCGTCTTCACCTACCGGCCGCTGCTCGACAACATCCGGCTGTCCTTCACCGACTGGAACATCAGCTCGCCGATCGCCAACCCGGTCGGGTTCGCCAACTACGCCGAGTGGTTCGGTCGTGACGACACACGGGTCATCGTGCGCAACACGCTGGTGTTCACCGTCGCGACGGTCGGTATCTCGATGGCGGTGGGCCTCGGGCTGGCTCTGCTGCTCGACCAGAAGCTCAAGGGCCGCAACCTCGTCCGCTCGGTCGTCTTCGCCCCCTTCGTCATCTCCGGGGCCGCGATCGGCATCGCGTTCCAGTTCGTCTTCGACCCGCGCTTCGGGCTGGTCAACGACCTGCTCACGCGCGTCGGCCTCAGCTCGCCCGACTTCTACCAGGAGCCCGGCTGGGCCCTGTTCATGGTGACCTTCACCTACATCTGGAAGAACCTCGGCTACACCTTCGTCATCTACCTCGCAGCGCTGCAGGGCCGGCGCGCCGACCTCGACGAGGCCGCCGAGATCGACGGCGCCTCGGCCTGGACCCGGTTCCGTCGCGTCCTCATGCCGCAGCTGAGACCGACGACCTTCTTCCTGTCGATCACCGTGCTGCTCAGCTCGGTCCAGGTGTTCGACATCATCAACGTCATGACGCGCGGCGGCCCCCAGGGCAACGGCACGACGACGCTCGTCTACCAGGTGTACCAGGAGACCTTCGTCAACCAGCGGGCCGGCTACGGCGCCACCGTCGCGACCATCATGTTCGTCATCCTCCTGGCGGTCACCGTCGTGCAGGTGCGCTTCATGGACAGGGGACAGAAGTCATGAGTGCACCCACCATCGTCGGCACGGCCGCCGACGACGACGCCGCTCCGCGCGAGCGCACCCGCCGTCAGCGTCGCCGGGACGGCCACGGCGTCGAGGCCTCGGCCCATCACCGCGGCCCGCTGCTGACGGTGCTCGGCTACGTCGGCATGGTCCTCGTCGTCCTCGTCATCGCCGTGCCGCTGTTCTGGATCCTCATCACCTCGTTCAAGGAGCGCGGCGACATCTACGTGCGCCCGGCGCAGTGGTGGCCCGACCCGGCGACCGGCGCCAACTACCACGAGCTGACCACGCGCATCCCGTTCTTCGACTACGTGCGCAACTCGGTGATCATCACGTCGGCGACGTCCGTGGCCAAGATCGTCCTCGGCGTCATCAGCGCGTACGCCCTGTCGCTGCTGCGCTTCCCGGGGCGCGGCATCGTGTTCCTCGTCGTCATCGCGGCCCTCATGGTGCCCAACCAGATCACCGTCATCAGCAACTACGCGCTCGTCGCGCAGATCGGCTGGCGCAACACCTTCCAGGGCATCATCATCCCGCTGGCCGGCGTCGCCTTCGGCACGTTCCTCATGCGCAACCAGTTCCTCAGCCTGCCCGGCGAGATCATCGAGGCCGCCCGCCTCGACGGCGCAGGGCCGATGAAGCTGCTGTGGCGCGTCGTCATGCCGATGTCGTGGCCCACGCTCGTCGCGTTCTCGCTCATCACCGTCGTCAACGAGTGGAACGAGTACCTCTGGCCGTTCCTCATGTCCGACGACGAGAGCACGGCGCCCCTGCCCGTGGGCCTGACGTTCCTGCAGAACAACGACGGCGTCACGAACTGGGGCCCGGTCATGGCTGGCACGGTCCTCGCGATGCTGCCGATCCTCGTCCTGTTCCTCTTCCTCCAGCGGCAGATGATCAAGGGCCTCACTGCGGGGGCGGTCAAGAGCTGACGGCTGGCGACACGACCCCTCCCGGCCGGACCACCCGGCCCCACGGATCCGACACCACCACAGGGAAGGCACCACACGAATGAACGAGTTCTCACGCGACCTGTCCCGGCGCGGCTTCCTCGGTCTCGCCGGCGTCGCCGGCGTCGCCGGCCTCGCCGCGTGCGCGGGGACCGGAACGGCTCCCTCGAGCGGCGGCAACGGCGGCGGCTCGAGCAACACCATCGAGTTCTGGAGCAACCACCCCGGCAACAGCAAGCCGGTCGAGCAGCAGATCATCGCCGCGTTCGAGAAGGCGAACCCCGGCCTCAAGGTCAAGCTCGTCGACGCCGGCAAGAACTACGAGGAGGTCGCGCAGAAGTTCAACGCCTCGCTCGCGGGCGGCCAGCTGCCGGACGTCGTCGTCGTCTCCGACGTCACCTGGTTCAACTTCGCGCTCAACAAGCAGCTGACCGCCCTCGACGACCTCCTGTCGGCGGCCAAGGTCGACACCTCCGACTACGTCGACGCGCTCTACAACGACTACAACCTCGACGACAAGCACTTCGCCCTGCCGTACTCCCGGTCGACGCCGCTCTTCTACTACAACAAGGACCTCTGGAAGGCGGCCGGTCTCGAGGACCGCGGGCCGAAGGACTGGGACGAGTTCCTCACGTGGGCACCGAAGCTCAAGGCCGCGGCCGGCTCGGACAAGATCGTCATGGAGCTGCCCGACGGCTCGAACTACCTCGACTGGGTCTTCCAGAACATGGTGTGGGGCTACGGCGGGGCCTACTCGAAGGAGTGGACGCCGACGTTCTCCGACCCGAACACCGTCAAGGCGGGCCAGTACCTGCAGGACCTCGCCAAGCAGGGCTTCCTCAAGCTGTCCAAGGACCCGGCCCCCGACTTCACGGCCGGCATCGTCGCGTGCAGCATGATGTCGACCGGCTCGCTGGGTGGTGTCGCCAAGGACGCGAAGTTCGACGTCGGCACGGCGTTCCTGCCCGGTGAGGGCAACTGCCCGACCGGTGGCGCCGGCGTCGGCATCCCGGCGAGCATCTCCGACGACCGCAAGAAGAACGCCCTGAGGTTCATCGAGTTCCTGACGAACGCGCAGAACACGGTGACCTTCACCCAGGCCACCGGCTACATGCCGGTGCGCAAGTCGGCCGTCGACCTGCCGGAGGAGAAGGCGTTCCTCGAGAAGAACCCGAACGCCAAGACGGCCATCGAGCAGCTGCCCAAGACCCGCTCGCAGGACAACGTCCGCGTGCTCCTGCCCGGCGGCGGCGCCCGCATCGGCAAGGGCCTGGACCAGATCGTCCAGGGCCAGGACGTCGCGACGGTCTTCAAGGGCCTCGACGCCGAGAGCCAGCAGGTCTTCGACACCCAGATCAAGAGCAAGCTCGGCGCCTGACGCGTCGTGCCGGCGTCACCGGACCGCCCACTGCGCGTGGGCGGTCCGGTGACCGGTAGCCACACCACGGCAACACCGCAGCCACACCGCAGCCCCTGAACCGAACCACCCGAGAGGCCATCCATGGCAACCGTGTACTTCGACGAGGCGACTCGTCGGTTCAGCAAGGACGACGCCCCGGCGGTCGACGGCATCACGCTCGACATCGCCGACGGTGAGTTCCTCGTCCTCGTCGGCCCGTCGGGCTGCGGCAAGTCGACGACGCTGCGGATGCTCGCGGGCCTCGAACCCGTCGACGGGGGCCGGATCCTCGTCGACGGCCACGACCAGAAGGGCGTGCGGCCCCGCGACCGCGACATCGCCATGGTCTTCCAGAGCTACGCGCTCTACCCGAACATGACCGCGGCCCAGAACATGGCCTTCGCCCTCGACAACGCCAAGGTGAGCAAGGCCGAGACGAAGGAGCGGGTCGCCGAGGCCGCCAGGATCCTCGAGCTCGAGGCGCTCCTGGACCGCAAGCCGGGCCAGATGTCCGGTGGTCAGCGCCAGCGCGTCGCCATGGGCCGCGCCATCGTGCGCAACCCCAAGGTGTTCTGCATGGACGAGCCGCTGTCCAACCTCGACGCGAAGCTGCGCGTGTCGACGCGCTCGCAGATCGCCGGCCTGCAGCGTCGCCTCGGCATCACGACCGTCTACGTCACGCACGACCAGGTCGAGGCGATGACGATGGGCCACCGCGTCGCCGTGCTGCGCGACGGGAGGCTCCAGCAGGTCGACACCCCCGAGCGCCTCTACGACCAGCCGGTCAACACCTTCGTCGCGTCCTTCATCGGCTCGCCCGCCATCACGCTCGTCGAGTCGCCGGTTCGGGAGGGTCGCGCCGACGTCCTCGGTGTCGGCGTGCCCGTCGATCGCGGTCTCGCCTCGCAGGCGGGGGAGCGGGTCGTCGTCGGCCTGCGGCCGGAGTCGTGGCACGTCGTCGACACGCCGGCGGCCCACCACGGGTCCGGGGTGACCGACGCGTCGGGCGACGCGCTCGCGCTGGGCGTCGAGCTCGTCGAGGCCCTCGGGTCGGAGTCGTTCGTCTACGGCCGCCCGGTCGGCGCGGGGCCCGAGGCCACGCGCGTCACGGTGCGCCTCGACAAGCGGACCCACCTCGCGGTCGGCGACGTCGTGCACGTCGCACCGAACCACGCCGAGGTGCACCTCTTCGACGCCGCTACGGGTGCGCGGCTCGGTGGCTGACTCCCCGTCCCGCGGCCCGTGGGCATCGGGTCGCTTCGACGTCGAGGGGCACCGCGGCGCCAAGGGCCTCGTCGTCGAGAACACCCTGGCCAGCTTCGCGGCGGCGTTCGACGCGGGGGTCACCGGCGTCGAGCTCGACGTGCGCCTCACGGCCGACGGCGAGCTCGTCGTGTGGCACGACCCCGTGCTGCTGCCTCTCAAGTGCCGGGCCACGGGCCCGGGCGTCGTCGGCCGACGCGTCGACGAGGTGACGCTGGCGCAGCTGCGCACCGTCGACGTCGGCAGCCAGGGGCTGCCCGGCTTCCCGGGCCAGCGCACCGACCCCGGCGCCCGCATCCCGACGCTGCGCGAGGTCGTCGGTCACGGCCTCGAGAGGTCCCCGCACGTGTGGTGGACCATCGAGCTCAAGGTGGACCCGCGCGACCGGACGGAGGCCGCGCGTCGCGACGAGCTGCTCGACGGCGTCCTCGACGTCGTCCACGACCTCGGTGTCGACGACCGCTGCTTCGTCCACTCGTTCAACTGGTCGGTGCTCGAGCGGGCCCGCGAGGTGGCACCCGACGTGGCCCGCTCGGCGCTCGTCGAGTCCGGCGTCACGTGGGTGCCGGGCAGCCCGTGGACCGGCGGCGTCGACGTCGCCGCGCACGGCGACGACGTCGCGTCGGGCGCGGCCGAGGTGGGAGCGCACGTCCTGTCGCCCGAGCACGTGCTCGTCGACGCAGCGCTCGTGGACCGCGCCCACGAGCTCGGGCTGGGCGTGCTGCCCTGGACCGTCAACGACCCCGAGGACGTCCGCGCCGTCGTGGCGGCCGGCGTCGACGGGCTCGTGTCCGACTACCCCGACCGTGCGCTCGCGGTCGTCGCGGGCCTGGGCTGAGCCGGACGGCAACGAGGGACCGCGCCGGGTCGTCCCGGTGCGGTCCCTCGTTCCCTCTCGGGCCGACCCCTGCGGGTCGGGCGGGGCGTTCGTGCGACACTCGATCGTCGACAGGTCGCCGCTGTCGGCCCCGCCCCGCTGGTGGGCGCAGCAAACGGGCGGGGACCCCTGACCCCACCCATTCGTTGGAACCACGTTCCAGCGAAACTCATGATCCCCACGAAGGGCGCAGATGTCAACAGACCGGGTCTACGACAACAGCTCCCGGGCGCAGGCGGCCCGGGCGACCCGCCGCCGGATCGTCGACGCCGCGCGAGGCATGCTCCTCGCCGACGGGTACCACGCGATGTCCGTCAGCCAGCTCGCCTCGACCGCGGGCGTCAGCGCCCAGACCGTCTACAACGCCGTCGGCGGAAAGGCCGACGTCGTCAAGGCGGTCTACGACGTGCTCCTCGTCGGCGACGACGAGCCCGTCGCCATGCAGGACCGCCCGGAGTTCCGCGCCATGTCCGACGCCCCCGACCGCGAGGCCTTCGTCCGGGCGTATGCCGCGCTCTGCGCGACGATCTACGAACGCGTCGGACCCCTCCTCGGCGTCATCCTCGCCCAGGGTGCCGGCGGTGACACCGGCCTGCAGGAGTTCGTCGCGACGATCGACTCCGAGCGGCGAGCGGGAAACACCAACGCGCTCAACGCGCTCGAGGCGGCCCACGGCCTGCCCCGGGGGCTGGACCGGAAGGGCTTCACCGACCTCGTGTGGACCCTGACGGCGCCCGAGATCTACGACCGGTTCGTCCGCCGCTGCGGGTGGACCCACGAGATGTACGCCACGTGGCTGGCCGAGGCGCTCGTGTCCGTCTTCGTCCGCGCCAGTGCAGGAGGGCAGTGACCGATGCCGCGCCAGATCGCGACCACCACCACCGTCGACCGTGACGGGATGCTCGAGTTCGTCCGCCCCCGCCACTCGATGGTCCTCGCGACCACCCGTTCCGACGGGAGGCCGCAGACCTCTCCGGTCACCGGCGGCGTCGACGAGCAGGGACGCATCGTCGTCTCGACCTACCCCGAGCGGGCCAAGACGACCAACGCCCGCCGCCGCCCGGAGGTCAGCGTCCTCGTGCTGTCCGACGACTTCGGCGGTGAGTGGCTGCAGGTCGACGGCGACTGCGAGGTCATCGACCTGCCCGAGTCGGTCGAGCCCCTCGTCGACTACTACCGCTCCATCTCCGGCGAGCACCCTGACTGGGACGAGTACCGGCAGGCGATGCGCGACCAGGGCAAGTCACTGCTGCGCGTCACGCCGACGCGGTGGGGCCCGATCGCCCGCAGCGGTTTCCCGGCCCGCCTCGCCTGACGCGCGCCAGCGGGCCCGTAGGGTTGCCGGATGCTGCGCGTCGGGGTCACCGGAGGGATCGGGTCGGGCAAGTCGACGGTGTCGCGGCGGCTCGCCGAGCTCGGCGCGCACGTCGTCGACGCCGACGCCGTGGCCCGCGAGGTCGTCGAGCCCGGGCAGCCGACGCTCGAGGCGATCCGCGAGCGGTTCGGCGACGCGGTGATCCGCCCCGACGGCACCCTCGACCGGGCCGGCCTGGCCGCGGTCGTCTTCGCCGACGCGGACGCGCTGGCCGCCCTCGACGCGATCACCGGTCCGGCGATCGTCGCGCGGGTCGCCGCGCTGAGGGCTGCCGCACCGGCCGACGCGGTGTCCGTCTACGACATGCCGCTCCTCGTCGAGCGCGGCCTCTGGGTTCACGAGCACCTGTCGGTCGTCGTCGAGGCCGCCGAGGAGACGCGTGTACGCCGGCTCGTCGAGCAGCGCGGGCTCGACGCCGACGACGCGCGACGCCGGATCGCCGCGCAGGCCACCGACGCCGAGCGCCGGGCGGTCGCCGACGTCGTGCTGCCCAACGACGGCAGCCCCGATGACCTGACGCGGGCCGTCGACGCCCTGTGGTCGGAGCGGCTCGTCCCGTACGCGGCCAACCTCGCGACCGGCACCCGGGCGCGGCGTCCGGACCGGGCGAGCGACTGCGTCGTCGAGCCGCGACCCGACTGGGAGGCCAGGGCCGAGCGCGTCGTGGCCCGCCTCGCGGCCGCCCTCGCCGACGCCGACGTCGTCACCGAGGTGTCGCACGTCGGGTCGACGTCGGTGCCGGGGCTGCTCGCCAAGGACGTCATCGACGTGCAGGTCGGCGTCCGCCACCTCGCCGACGTCGAGCGTGCCGACGTTCGCGCGGCGTTCGTCGACGCCGGCTACGTGTTCGACCACGGCATCCACTCCGACACGCCCCATCCCGAGGGCGCCGACGCGTCCGCCTGGCTCAAGCAGTTCCTCGGCGGGTGCGACCCCGGCAACCACGTGCACGTCCACGTTCGCGAGCACCGCTCTGCCGGCTGGCGTTTCGCGATCCTCTTCCGCGACTGGCTGCGCCACGAGCCCGCCGAGCGCGACGCCTATGCCGCCGAGAAGCGACGCCTGCTCGGGCAGCACGCGACGACGTCGGAGTACGTCGTCGCGAAGGAGCCCTGGTTCGAGGGGGCCTGGCACCGCGCGAACGCGTGGGCCGAGCGCACCGGCTGGCGCCCCTGACGCGTCGGGAACCGGCGGACCGTCGCGCGCCGCACGCGTCCGGCATACACGCAGGGGTGTCCGTGTTGTCCCCGTCATGCGTGGTGAGTACAAGGTCCCCGGTGGCAAGCTCGTGGCGGTCGACGTCGAGGAGGTGGGCGGCCGGCTGGCGTCGGTCAGCGTGTCCGGCGACTTCTTCCTCGAGCCCGACGAGGCGCTCGACGACATCAACGCGGCCCTGACCGGGCTGCCCGTCGACGCCGGCGTGGAGCGGCTGGCCTCCGCCGTCACTGCAGCGCTGGACGACTCCGTGGCGCTCGTCGGGTTCACGCCCGAGGCCATCGGCATCGCCGTGCGCCGCGCCCTCGGCAAGGCCACCGGCTGGGACGACCACGCGTTCGACGTCATCCCGCCCCGGGTCCTGCACCCGGCCCTGCACGTCGCGCTCGACGAGGTCATAGCGGGGGAGGTCGCCCGTGGCGAGCGTCCGCCGACGCTGCGCTTCTGGGACTGGGACAGCCCGCTCGTCGTCATCGGCTCGTTCCAGTCGGTCCGCAACGAGATCGACCCGGAGGGCGCGACCCGGCACGGCATCGACGTCGTGCGGCGCGTCTCCGGCGGCGGCGCGATGTTCATGGAGCCGGGAAACTGCATCACGTACTCGCTCGTCGTGCCCGGCTCGCTCGTCGAGGGCCTGAGCTTCGAGCGGTCCTACTCCTTCCTCGACGAGTGGGTCATTGGTGCCCTCGAGGAGGTCGGCGTCCGCGCGCACTTCGTGCCGCTCAACGACATCGCGAGCGAGGCCGGCAAGATCGGCGGGGCCGCGCAGAAGCGGTTCGCCGACGGCACCGTGCTGCACCACGTGACGATGTCCTACGACATCGACGCGGACAAGATGCTCGAGGTGCTGCGGATCGGGCGGGAGAAGATGAGCGACAAGGGCCACCGGTCGGCCGACAAGCGGGTCGACCCGATGCGCCGCCAGACCGGGCTGTCCCGAGAGGCGATCCTCGACGCGTTCGCCGCGTCGTTCTCGCGCCGCTACCGGAGCACCCCGTCCGACTACACCGAGGCCGAGCTCACCGAGGCCCGCCGCCTCGTCGACACGAAGTTCGCGACGCCGGAGTGGACGAACCGCGTGCCATGACGTCGAGACCGGGCCGACGGCTCCGACGTCCCCTCCGAGGCGGCAGACTGGCCGCTCACGAGCGAAGGGACGCCAACCGTGAAGTACGTCATCCTCATCCACTCGAACCCGCAGCCCTGGGGCCACCCGACCGGTGACTTCGTGGCCGAGGCGCTCGCTCGCCCGCAGGAGGAGCGGGAGCGCGGTGCCGCGGCGTTCGACGCGATGCTCCAGGAGCTGTCGGCGAGCGGCGAGCTCAAGGGCGGCGAGGCGCTCGGCGACCCCGTGTCGTCCCGGCTCTACCGCTGGGACGCGAACGGCACCGTGGCGACGGACGGGCCGTACGCCGAGGCCAAGGAGCACCTCGCCGGCTTCTTCCTGCTCGACGTCGCCTCGCAGGAGCGGGCCGAGCAGCTGGCCGTGCAGTTCGCCGGGCCGGGCGACACGGTCGAGCTGCGCCCCGCCTACGTCTGGGAGCAGTAGGCGAGTGGGCGCTGTCGGTCGTCGGACGTACGGTTGAGCCATGCGTCCCACGACCGACCTGCAGCGCACGGTGGCACCCTTCGAGGTGATCTCCGAGTACACCCCGAGCGGTGACCAGCCGACGGCCATCGCCGAGCTCGCGCGTCGGGTGAAGGCGGGGGACACCGACACCGTGCTGCTCGGTGCCACCGGTACGGGCAAGTCGGCCACCACCGCATGGCTCATCGAGCAGGTCCAGCGCCCGACGCTCGTCATGGCGCCGAACAAGACCCTCGCCGCGCAGCTGGCCAACGAGTTCCGCGAGCTGATGCCGAACAACGCCGTCGAGTACTTCGTCAGCTACTACGACTACTACCAGCCCGAGGCGTACATCCCGCAGACCGACACCTACATCGAGAAGGACTCGTCGGTCAACGACGAGGTCGAGCGGCTGCGCCACTCGGCGACGAACTCGCTGCTGACGCGTCGCGACGTCATCGTCGTGGCCTCGGTGTCGTGCATCTACGGCCTCGGCACGCCGCAGGAGTACGTCGACCGGATGGCCCGGCTCAAGGTGGGCCAGGAGATCGTCCGCGACGACCTGCTGCGCCGCTTCGTCGAGATGCAGTACACCCGCAACGACCTCGCCTTCACCCGCGGCACGTTCCGCGTCCGCGGCGACACGGTCGAGATCATCCCGGTCTACGAGGAGCTCGCGGTCCGCATCGAGTTCTTCGGCGACGAGATCGAGCGCATCTACACGCTGCACCCGGTCACCGGCGAGGTCGTCAACGAGGAGCAGGAGATGTACGTCTTCCCGGCCTCGCACTACGTCGCCGGCCCGGAGCGGATGGAGCGCGCGATCCGCGGCATCGAGCTCGAGCTCGAGGACCAGCTGGCCCTCTTCGAGAAGCAGGGCAAGCTGCTCGAGGCCCAGCGCCTGCGCATGCGCACGACCTACGACGTCGAGATGATGCGCCAGGTCGGCTTCTGCAACGGCATCGAGAACTACAGCCGCCACATCGACGGTCGCACGTCCGGCTCGGCCCCGAACTGCCTGCTCGACTACTTCCCCGAGGACTTCCTCCTCGTCCTCGACGAGTCGCACCAGACCGTCCCGCAGATCGGGGCGATGTACGAGGGCGACATGTCGCGCAAGCGGATGCTCGTCGAGCACGGCTTCCGGCTGCCGAGCGCCATGGACAACCGGCCGCTGAAGTGGGAGGAGTTCCTCGAGCGCATCGGCCAGACCATCTACCTGTCGGCGACGCCCGGCGAGTACGAGCTGGCCAAGTCCGGGCCGCCGGTCGAGCAGATCATCCGTCCGACCGGTCTCGTCGACCCGGAGGTCGTGCTCAAGCCGACCAAGGGCCAGATCGACGACCTCATGCACGAGATCCAGGAGCGCACCAAGCGCAACGAGCGGGTGCTCGTCACGACCCTCACCAAGAAGATGGCCGAGGACCTCACCGACTACCTGCTCGACAAGGGCATCCGGGTCCGGTACCTGCACAGCGAGGTCGACACCCTGCGCCGGGTCGAGCTGCTCCGCGAGCTGCGCACCGGCGTGTACGACGTCCTCGTCGGCATCAACCTGCTCCGTGAGGGCCTCGACCTGCCCGAGGTGTCGCTCGTGGCGATCCTCGACGCCGACAAGGAGGGCTTCCTCCGGTCGGCGCGCTCGCTGATCCAGACGATCGGCCGCGCGGCCCGCAACGTGTCGGGCCAGGTCCACATGTACGCCGACTCGATCACCCCCTCGATGCAGGAGGCGCTCGACGAGACCAACCGCCGCCGCGAGAAGCAGCTGGCCTACAACGCCGAGAACGGCATCGACCCGCAGCCGCTGCGCAAGAAGATCGCCGACATCACCGACCTGCTCAACCGCGAGGACGCCGACACCGCCGAGCTGATCGGCTCGGGCCGGTCCCAGTCCCGTGGCAAGAACGGCGGGGGGCGTGGCGCGGTCCAGGCCGACGTCGGCGTCTCCACCGGCTCGGGCAGGCGTCCCGCCGACATGGCGGCCGCCGACCTCGCCGCGCTCATCCAGGAGCTCACCGAGCAGATGCACCAGGCCGCGGCGGAGCTGCACTTCGAGCTCGCCGCCCGGCTGCGCGACGAGCTCGGCGACCTCAAGAAGGAGCTGCGCCAGATGAGCGCGGCCACCCGGTGAGGGGCTGAGCAGATGGCCCCGCGCGGCGGTGCGGTCGCGGCCCGGCTGCGGGCCGAGGCGCTCGGCAAGCCGGGCGCCTGGGAGGACTCGCCCTGGGACGGCGACACCGTCGCCAAGGTCGGCGACAAGATCTTCGCCTTCCTCGGTCCGGGCTCCATCGGCCTCAAGTGCGCGCGCAGCCGTGACGAGGCCGACGAGTGGCTGCACCGCCACCCGGACGACGCCTCCGTCATGGCCTACATCGGTCGGCACGGCTGGAACACGCTGCGCACCGACGGCACGATCGGCGAGGACGAGCTGCTCGAGGCGCTCGACACGTCCTACGACCTCGTCGTGGCCGGTCTGCCGCGCCGGCAGCGCCCGGCTGCCCGCTAGACGGACCCCGATTCGACGCGGGACCCTCGTGATGAGAGGATCAGGCGTTCTCGGAGGGGAGTATCCCTGCTGCGACGGGCTCGTCATCACGGAGCGGTTCACCACTGCTTCCGGTCCCGTCGGTCCGGTCGCCACAGGCGACTGGGCGGGAGAGACCTCCGGTTGCTGATCTCGGTGACCGGAAGGTTGTGCCCATGAACGTTCCCGTGTGGGGCTGGTTCCTCACGATCGGCCTGATGGCCGTGTTCCTCCTGATCGACATCCTCGTCATCGCACGGAGGCCGCACGTGCCCTCGATGGCCGAGGCCGGCCGACACCTCGCCTTCTACCTCGCGGCGGCGGTGGTCTTCGGCCTCTTCGTGTGGTTCGAGTGGGGTGGGCAGTACGCGGGTGAGTTCTACGCGGGATGGCTGACCGAGTACTCGCTCTCGGTCGACAACCTCTTCGTCTTCCTGCTCATCATGGCCAGCTTCAAGGTGCCGCAGAAGCTCCAGCAGTCGGCCCTCATGATCGGCATCGTCATCGCCATCGTGCTGCGCGGCGTCTTCATCGGCCTCGGCGCCGTCGTCATCAACGCCTACGCGTGGGTCTTCTACATCTTCGGTGCGTTCCTCGTCTACACCGCAGTCAAGCTCGCGACCCAGGGCGAGAGCGACGACGACGAGTTCGAGGAGAACCGGTTCCTCAAGTGGGTCGAGAAGCGCTTCCCGGCCACGACCGAGTGGAACGGCACGCGCCTGACCGTCCTCGAGCAGGGCAAGCGCCTCGTCACGCCGATGTTCATCGTCATCCTCGCGCTCGGCACGACCGACCTGCTCTTCGCGCTCGACTCCATCCCGGCGATCTACGGCCTGACGAAGGAGCCCTTCCTCGTCCTGACGGCCAACGTCTTCGCGCTGATGGGCCTGCGCCAGCTGTACTTCCTCATCGGCGGGCTCCTCAAGCGTCTCGTGTACCTCAGCATCGGCCTGGCCGTGCTGCTCGGCTTCATCGGCGTCAAGCTCGTCATGCACGCGCTGCACGAGAACAACCTGCCGTTCATCAACGGCGGCCAGCCGATCGAGGGCGTGCCGGACATCCCGATCTCGGTGTCGCTCGGCGCCATCGTCGTCATCCTCGGCGTCACGACGGTCGCCAGCCTGCTCAAGTCGCGGCGCGACGCTCGCAACGGCGACGCGGTCGAGGGCGGTGCGCTCGAGGTTGGTGCCGACGGGTCGACGTCCTCGGAGCCCTCGGACGCGGACGCGGCTCACCCCCGCTCCTGACCGTTCGCGAGGCCGGAGCGTCCCGCGCTAGGTTGCGGTGGGACCACCGCCCGGGTGGCAGGACGAGGAGCAGGCGATGACCAGCACGGACGGCACGACGACGGGCGGCACCGGGGGCACCGGGGGCGACGCGACGCGTCGGGGCGCGGTGCTCGTCACGGGATGCAGCTCCGGCATCGGCCACGCGACAGCCGCGCGGCTCGTCGCGGACGGCCACGTGGTCTACGCGACGGCGCGCCGTGCCGAGACCCTCGAGTCGCTGGCCGCGGCCGGGGCCCGCACGCTCGAGCTCGACGTCACCGACGAGTCCTCGATGCGGACCGCGGTGGCCGAGGTGGAGCGCGAGCACGGCGCCGTCGGGGTCCTTGTCAACAACGCCGGTTACGGCGAGTACGGGCCCGTCGAGGAGGTGCCGCTCGAGGCCGTGCGCCGACAGTTCGAGACGAACGTCTTCGGGCTCGGCCGGATGTGCCAGCTCGTCCTGCCGGGCATGCGCGCCGCCGGCCGCGGCCGCATCGTCAACATCGGCTCGATGGGCGGCCGGATCACCTTCCCGACCGGCGGCTGGTACCACGCCTCGAAGTACGCGGTCGAGGCGCTGACCGACGCGCTGCGCGTCGAGGTCGCACCGTTCGGGGTCGACGTCGTGCTCGTCGAGCCGGGCCTGACCCGCACCGAGTTCGGCGACGTCGCTTCGGAGGGGCTGTCCCGCGGCGGTGACGACGGACCGTACGCCGCCCTGCGGGCGAGCTCCGACCAGGTCACCGAGCGCAGCTACCGCTCGCGCAACGCGGTCGGGCCCGACGTCATCGCCGGCGTCGTGGCAAAGGCCGTCGAGGCCGAGCACCCGCGCAGCCGCTACCTCGTCACGCCGGCGGCCAAGGCCCTCGTGGCGACGCGCCTGCTCGGCGGCGATCGCGTGTGGGACGCCGTGGTGCGGCGCAGGTTCGACCTGCCGTCCTCACCCGCCTGACGCGTCCGGACACGGCGCCGCTCAGCGGACCCGGTGCGCGGCGAGCCAGCCGACGACCGCCGGGACGAGCATGGTCAGCAGGACGGCGACGTACGCCGGCGCCCCGTACGCGTCGGGGC
>JAEXXY010000472.1 GCA_023451855.1 Actinomycetes bacterium | reverse complement strand
CGCGACCGCCCGGAGGACGCTGGAACCCGGGGCGACCGGCGGTGCCGGCCGCGCGCTCGACCGAGCGGGCGAACGAGCCCGCTGCCGTGCCGAAGGCGCTCGGCCCCCGACCGCTGAGAGACGGCGGGACGACGACGACCGGGCACAGCGCCGAGCGCACGAGCCGGCTGCCGAGCCAGCGTGCCCCGACCTCCGCCGAGCTGCCGGCGTCGATGACCAGGAGGTCGGCCTCACGGCTCTCCTCGACGAGCACCGACCGTCTCTTGCCCGCGAGGACCCGCGTCTCGACGACGTGGTCGCGTCCGAGCACCGACGCGACGTCGTTCGCCAGGCCCGCGGCCTCGTCGTCGCGCGCGCTGTCGGCGGCGATGACCGACGGGAGCCGGCCACCTGTCGCGGTCTCGGGGGCGTGTGGGCGCCAGGCGCGGACCGCGACCACGCGTCCGTGTCGGGCCGCGGCCTCCTCGACGGCCCACCGGAGCGCGCCGGGCGAGCCGCTCGTCGGGCTCACCCCGACGACGATCGTGAACGGACGCCCGAGCCGGGCGAGGTCCGAGACGTTCACGCTGCCGCCTCCGACGCGTCGACCTTGGTCAGCGGGTCGGCGACGTCCTCGAGCGACTTGCGCTCCGCGTCGATGCCGATGACCTTGGCGACGATGCCACCGATGATCATGATGACGGCACCGGCCACGTAGCCCCAGGTCAGTGGGCCGCGGTCCTTGCCCTCACCGATGAGCGCGCCGTAGAGCACGGGGGCGACCGCGCCAGCGCACTGGGCCACGACGAAGAAGTAGGAGATCGCCTGCCCGCGCACCTCGAGCGGGAAGATCTCGCTCACCGTGAGGTAGGCCGCCGACGCACCGGCCGAGGCGAAGAAGAACGAGACGCACCAGAAGATCGTGTGGGTCGTCGCCGTCAGCGCGTTCGCGTGGAAGAGCCACGCCGACACGAGGAGCACGACGCCCGCGACCGAGTACGTCGTGAAGATCATGGTGCGACGCCCGATGGTGTCGAACAGGTGCCCGAGCAGCAGCGGCCCGAGGAGGTTGCCGAGCGCGAAAGGCAGGAAGTAGATCGACGTGCCGGCCTTGTCGATGCCGTAGAAGTTCGTGAGGACGAGCGCGTAGGTGAAGAAGATCGCGTTGTAGAGGAAGCTCTGCGTCACCATCATCGTCAGGCCGAGGACCGTGCGGCGTCCGTAGCGGTGGACGAAGACGTCCCAGAGCACCTTGGCGCCCATGCGCTCCTCGGCCTTGACGACGATGGCCTTGCTCTCGTCGACCTCGGAGAGCTGACCGCCCTCGCGGCGCACCCGCTCCTCGATCTCGTCGACGGTCCTCTCGGCCTGCTCGGCGTAGCCGTGCGTGAGCAGCCACCGAGGGCTCTCCGGGATGTGGCGCCGCAGGTAGATGATCGACAGGCCCAGGATCGGGCCGATGAAGAACGCCAGGCGCCAGCCGACGTTCTCGGCGACGTTGTCGGGGTTGAGCAGGTAGAGGTTGGCGAGGGCGCCGAAGAAGGCACCGAACCAGTACGTGCCGTTGATGGCGATGTCGACGCGGCCGCGGTAGTGCGACGGGATGAGCTCGTCGATGGCCGAGTTGATGGCGGTGTACTCACCACCGATGCCCATGCCGGCGATGAACCGGCACACCCAGAGGAACCACATGTTCGGCGAGAGCCCGGCCAGGCCCGAGCCGAAGAGGTAGATGACGAGCGTCAGGATGAACAGCTTGCGCCGCCCGAGCCGGTCGGTCAGGCGCCCGAACGTCAGCGCGCCGACGACCTGTCCCACGAGGTAGACCGTGCCGGTGAGGCCGACCTGCGCCGACGACATCGCCAGCGACTTCTGGAACCCCGACTCGGACACGATCTGGATCTCGAGGCCGTCGAGGATCCAGGAGACCCCGAGACCGACGACCACCGACCAGTGGAACTTCGTCCACGGCAACCGGTCCAACCGGGCCGGAACCAGGCTGCGCACCGCCTCCGTGCTGCGTGCCGCTACGGCCTCACTCATCACGTCTCCTTTGATCGTGGCTGAAACCCGTGAGTGCTGGCGTGCGGCGCCACGTCTGCACCGCTTCCCGACGTACCCACGCAATAGCGACGAGCAACGTGATCGGGCAAATGCGGACGATGGACGCGCTTCGGCCCGTGTTGCGATGAACGCGCGGACGTCCGGGCGCAGCCGGGTCTAGCGTCGGCAGAGGGCCGCCGACGGGGACGGCCCAACCGACGGAACGCACGGTGCGTGACCGTCGTGGAAGTGAGGACCCATGTCCGGAACCACTTCTCGGGGACGTTCTCGACTGCTCACCGCCGCGGTCGCGGCCGGAGCCCTCGCCCTCACGGGCCTCTCCTCGCTCGTCGCGTCCGGCGCCTCCGCGGCCGGCACGTCGACGACCGGGGCCACCACCTACCTCGTCGTCCTGTCGCAGGGATCCTCGGTGTCGGCGGCCACGAAGGCCGTCAGTGCCGCCGGCGGCCGGGTCGTGTCGTCGTGGTCGTCGATCTCGGTCGTCGTCGCCTCGTCGACGTCGTCGTCGTTCGCCCAGACCCTGCGCGCGACCAAGGGTGTCGACGGAGTCTCTGCGACAGCGAAGTTCGCAACTCGCCTCGACGACGGCTCCGATGCCGGCGCCGACCAGTCGACCACCACCGCCGCACCGACGGCCCCCACCGGAGACCCCTTGTCGGGCCTCCAGTGGGACATGGACCAGATCAAGGCGCCGGCCGCCCACGCGGTCTCGACCGGTGACCGCTCCGTGCTCGTCGGCGACATCGACACCGGGCTGGACTACACCCACCCGGACCTCGCGGCGAACGTCGACGACGCCGCCAGCGTCAACTGTGTCGGCGGGGTCCCGGTCCCGGGCAAGGTGGCCGCGATGGACGACAACGGCCACGGCACGCACACCGCCGGCACCATCGCCGCCGCGGCCAACGGCATCGGCATCGTCGGGGTCGCCCCGAACGTGCGGATCGCCGGGATCAAGGCCGGCGACGCCGCGGGCTTCTTCTTCCCCGAGGCGGTGGTGTGCGCCTTCATGTGGGCCGGTGACCACGGCATCGCGGTGACGAACAACAGCTACTTCGCCGACCCGTGGCTCTTCAACTGCAAGAACGACGCCGAGCAGCGGGCCATCTGGACGGCCGAGCGGCGCGCCCTCGCCTACGCCCAGAACAAGGGTGTCCTCGTCGTCGCTGCCGAGGGCAACCAGTTCGAGGACCTCTCGCACCCGACGCTCGACCAGACCAGCCCCGACGACACGACCCCGGTGACCCGGACTGTGACGAACGCGTGCGCGGTCTTCCCCACCGAGGCGCCCGGCGTCATCGGCGTGACCGCGACCGGAAACCTGCACAAGAAGTCCTACTACTCCTCGTTCGGCGTCTCCACGGCCGACGTCGCGGCCCCCGGTGGCGACCGGCGTCTGCAGGTGACCCCCGCCGCACCGAACGGACGCGTCCTGTCGACGTACCCGGCGGCGCTGATGGGGGACTGCGGGCTACCCGTCGTCGACCCGAGCGGCGCCACGTACTGCTACCTGCAGGGCACGTCGATGGCCGCCCCGCACGCGGCCGGGGTCGCCGCCCTCGTCGCCTCGGTGACAGGCAAGCGCACCGGAGCGCTCTCGGCCGCCGTGCAGAACGCCGTCATCCCGATCGCCTGCCCGGCCGACGTGTCGGAGTACGCGCCCTTCCCGGGGCTCGACTCCGGTGCGCCACAGACGTGCCAGGGCGGCCTGGGCCACAACAGCTGGTACGGCGCGGGGGAGGTGGACGCCCTCAAGGCGGTCGGCTGACCGGCGGGCACTTCGGGCCCTGGCGGCTCCCGCCGGTGGGGGTGGGAGCCGGGTCCGGCGTCAGGCGCGGTCCTCCTCGACCATGTCCGGGATGTCGTCGTTCTCGTCGAGCGCGACCTCCTGCTCCTGCTCGAGCAGGTCGGCCTCGGCGGCACGCGTCGTGGCGTCGTCGTCGTGGTGGTTGCCGGGCTCGTACTCCTCCTCGGGCTCAGGGTCGTCGGGCTCGAACTCCTCGGGCTCGAACTCCTCGGGTCGCGGCTCCGGTTCGCTGCTCATCCCTCCGTGATACCCGATGCGGACGCCCTGACGCGAGTGCCGACGCATCCCTGCGTTCCTGTTCCGCACCTCACACTGTCCGTCGCGCCACAACCGACCGCCGTGATCCACCCGGCAGAGAGACGATGAAGGTGGCCGGAGCGGCCCGCCCGGCCCAGGCCCAGGGAGGGGTGCTCTCATGAACGACCAGGTCAACGAGGTCCAGGGCGTCGTCGTCGGCTACGACGGTTCGCCCAGCGCGCGGCTCGCCCTGGAGTGGGCCGCGGAGACGGCTCGCCAGCTCGGCTCGCGGCTGACCATCGTGCACAGCGTCAACCTGTCGATGGTGCCGGCGTTCCCGGCCGTCGACCTCTCGCACGTCGAGCCGATGCTCGAGCAGGCCGCCAAGTCGCTCGTCGACGAGGGTGCGGAGCACGCGTCGAAGAGCATCGCGGCCTCGCTCATCAGCACCCAGTACTGGCTCGGCAGCCCGGCGGGCCAGCTCGTCGACGCCTCCGAGGACGCCGACCTGCTCGTCGTCGGCAGCCGGGGTCGCGGCCGGCTGCGCTCGGGGATCCTCGGCTCGACGTCGTACGCGGTCACGGCCCACGCGCACTGCCCCGTCGTCGTGGTCCGCGGGCACGGCGAGGCCGAGGAGGGCGCCGACGCCCCGCCCGTGGCGCGTCCGGGCCCCGGG
>JAEXXY010000403.1 GCA_023451855.1 Actinomycetes bacterium | reverse complement strand
GTCGCGGTCGACGACCGTGCGCTCGCGCACGAGCTTCTGGACGGCGTCGATCGTGTCCCACACGTTGACGTGCATGCCGGCGAGGACCCGCACGCCCTCGCCCTCGGGCACGACCCAGAAGGCCATGAACTCGTTGGTGTCGGGCTTGCCTCGCAGGAGGACCTCGGCGCCGGAGTCGCGCGGCACGTACCCGGCGTACTCGAGCCCCACGTCGTACTGGTCGGAGAAGAAGAACGGCACCGGGTCGTAGGTCTGCTCACCGGTGGCCATCGAGCGGCCGGCCGCGAGCCCGCCGTCATTGGCGTTGGCCCAGTGCTCGACACGGACGTTGCGGTCCAGCGTCGTGCTGTGCCAGTTCGCGACGTCGCCGGCGGCCCACACGCCGTCGGCCGACGTGCGCAGGGCGGCGTCGGTGACGATGCCGTTGTCGACGTCGATGCCGGCGCCCTCGGCCAGCCCGGTGTTGGGGGTGATGCCGACGCCGACGACGACGGCGTCGGCGGGGATCCGGTCGCCCGTGCTCGTGACGACGGCCTCGACGCGGCCGTCCCCCTCGAGGTGGTCGACGCCCTCGCCGAACCGGAACTGCACGCCGTGGCTGCGGTGCAGGTCGGCGAACCAGCCGCCGATCGTCTCACCCATGACGGCGTTGAGCGGGGTCGGCTGCGGCTCGACGATCGTGACCGACGCACCCGCCTCGGCCGCGGCGGAGGCGACCTCGAGCCCGATCCAGCCGGCCCCCACGATGACGATGCGGGCGTCCTTGCTCAGCTGCTCCTTGAGAGCCTCGGACTCCTGCATCTCGCGCAGGTACAGCACGCCGTCGAGGTCGGCGCCGGGCACCGTGAGCGCCCGGGCGGAGGAGCCGGTGGCGAGCAGGAGCTTGTCGTAGCCGAGGACGGTGCCGTCGCCGAGCGTCACGGTGCGGGCGTCGGTGTCGAGCGAGGTGGCCGGGATGCCGAGCCGCAGAACGACACCCTGGTCGGCGTACCACGCCTCGTCGTGCGGGTAGGCCGATGCGGGCTCGTCGTCGCCCTTGAGCACGCCCTTGGACAGCGGCGGACGCTCGTACGGCAGGCGGTCCTCCGCGGTGACGAGGACGATCGAGCCCTGCTCGTCGCTCTCGCGGATGCCCTCGACCGCCCTTGCGGCAGCGAGGCCCCCACCGACGATGACGTACGTGGCGTGCTCGCCCTGCGGTGTCGCCGTGTCGCTCATGCCTACCCCCATCTCTCGCGGCCACCCTGGCCCGTGGCACTCATGGAGCCACCCAAACACGCGGCCGACGACGGCGTCGAGACCCCGGGCATGTGGGCGGTGGGCGCCGGGTCACGGATCCGAAGCAATTTCCCGCAACTCACACAGGAATGGGAACTTTCCTGCCTATGGTGAGCGCACCACCCGGGGAGTCGTCGTCCCCCCGCGACCGATGCCGGCACCGACAGCCGCCGGCGGCCGCGTGGCGACTCCCGAACCGGTCGGGACGGTGGGCCACGCCCTCGTCGCGACCACCCCCGGACCGTGGCAGGCAGGGGAAGCCACGGCACGGCACGAGGGCCCGCCCCACCTCCCAGGGGCGGGCCCTACTGTGCGACAAGCAGACTCGTCTGCCCCGTCAGGAGGTCCAGGCCCGCCACAGGGCGGCGTACTCGCCGTCGAGGGCGACGAGCTCCTCGTGGCTGCCGAGCTCGACCACCCGGCCGTCGATGACGACGGCGATGCGGTCGGCGTCGTGGGCCGTGTGCAACCGGTGCGCGATGGCCACGACCGTGCGACCGGTGAGCAGGGCGTTCATCGACCCCTCGAGGTGGCGGGCCGTGCGCGGGTCGATGAGCGAGGTGGCCTCGTCGAGGACGATGGTGTGCGGGTCGGCGAGGATGAGGCGGGCGAGCGCGACCTGCTGGGCCTGGCCCGGCGTCAGTGCCTGGTGACCCGACCCCAGCTTGGTGTCGAGGCCCTCCGGCAGCCGCTCGACCCAGTCGAGGGCATCGACCGCGCGCAGGGCCTCACGAACGGCGTCGTCGCCCGCACCCTCGCGGGCCAGCACGACGTTGTCGCGCACCGAGCCGATGAAGACGTGGTGCTCCTGGGTGACGAGGGCGACCTCGGTGCGCAGGACGTTGAGGGGCAGCTCGACGAGCTCGACGCCACCGACGGTGACCGAGCCGGTGCGCGGGCCGTGGATGCCCGACAGCAGCCGCCCCAGCGTCGACTTGCCCGAGCCGCTCGGCCCGACGATGGCGAGCCGCTCTCCCGTGGCCATCGTGAGGTCGATGCCGTGCAGCACGTCGTGGTCGGCGCGGTAGGCGTAGCGCAGGTCGCGGCCCTCGAGGTCGGGGCCGGCCGGGCGGGCCTGCCCCGGCGTGCGGTCGGGCGGCACCGTGGCGATGCCGAGGAGACGCGTCGTGGAGGCGATGCCGACCTGCACGCGGTCGACGGTGTGCACGAGCATGTCGAACGGGCCCCACAGCGCCTCGGCGTAGAGGATCGCCGTCGTGATCTGCCCGAGGGTGGCCCAGCCCTGGGCGTACCCGATGGCACCGAGGAGCAGCACGAGCACGCGCGGCAGGCTGAAGGTGACGTCCATGACGGCGAAGAGCAGGTTGCGCAGCGTCATCGTGTACCGCTCCGCCTGGCCCGACACCTCGATGTCGTCGTCGCCGCGACGCAGCCGGTGCCGCGCGACGCCGAGCGCCTCGACGGTGCGCGCGCCCTCGACGGTCTCGGTGAGCGTCGTGTTGATGCGCGAGTACGTGCCGCCCTCGGTGAGGTAGCCCTTCGGCGCCCGGCGCAGGTAGCGGCGCACCTGGATCATCGCGAGGAGCATGAGCACGATGGAGGGCAGCGAGAGCCACAGCGAGTTCGTCGTCATCGCGACCAGGGTCAGCACGACGGTGATGCTGGCGAAGATCGACTGCGGCAGCGCCCACCGCACGCTCTCGCTCATCGTGCCGACGTCGCGGGTGACGCGCGTGACGAGGTCGCCGGTGCTCGCACTCTCGACGCGCGAGAGGGGCAGGCGCAGGATCGCGCGGACGACGTACTCGCGCGCCGTGGCCAGGACGCCCTGGCCGAGGTAGGTGGCCGACAGCTGGGCGGCGAAGGTGAACAGGCCCTGCACGACGACGAGCCCGGCGACGACGAGCGCCGACGAGGTGGCGCCGGCCATCGCGGCGTCGACGCGTCCGGCCTGGACGTCGGCGACCGTGGAGTCGACGAGCTGGCCGAGCAGGCGCGGCACGAGCAGCCCGGCCCCCGCCGCGAGCGCGTTGGCGACGATGACGAACGTCACGAGCGCCTTCTCGTTCGACAGCAGGCCGCCCATGAAGCGCACGACGTCGCGGTTGGTGGCGATCGGCAGGCCGGTGCGGGCGTTCATCGTGTCGGCGACGAACTCCTGGGCCCGACGCTCGCGGAGCAGGTGCCGCCGCCGCAGCGCCGCGAGCCGATCGCCGGCCGACGCCGACGCCGGTGGGCGCAGCTCCTCGGGG
>JAEXXY010000335.1 GCA_023451855.1 Actinomycetes bacterium | reverse complement strand
CGTGACGCTCGCGCGCGGCCTCGGTTCGCGTCAGGTCGGCGAGGCACTCGCCGCCCTCGGCCGCACGCGCCCGCTCGACGGCGCCGTCGCCACGGTGCGCCGGTGGGACCCCGACGCCCGACGCGCGTGGCGCCTCGCCGGCTGAGGCCCTCCCTACGATGGGCACATGCCCCTCGAACTCGGCCTCGACACCTTCGGTGACATCGCGAACGGCCCCGACGGGCAGCCGCTTCACCCAGCGGTCGTGCTGCGCGAGGTCCTGGCCGAGGGCGAGCTCGCCGACCGGCTCGGCCTCGACTTCTTCGGGGTCGGCGAGCACCACCGGCCCGACTACGCCATCAGCGCACCCGACACCCTGCTCGCGGCCATCGCGACGCGGACCGAGCGGATCCGGCTCGGCACGTCGGTGACGGTGCTGTCGTCGGACGACCCGATTCGCGTCTTCCAGCGTTTTGCGACGGTCGACGCCGTGTCGAACGGCCGCGCCGAGATCACCGTCGGCAGAGGCTCGTTCATCGAGTCGTTCCCGCTCTTCGGTCTCGACCTGTCCGACTACGAGACCCTCTTCGAGGAGAAGCTCGACCTGCTCGCCGCTGTCGTCCGCGAGCAGCCGGTGCGGTGGGAGGGCTCGACCCGGCCACCGGTCCAGGTCGACCGCATCATGCCCGCCACCGAGTCCGGTCGGCTGCCGGTGTGGGTCGGGGTCGGCGGCACCCCTCAGTCGGTCGTGCGGGCCGCGCACTACGGCTTCCCCGTCGTCATCGCCATCATCGGCGGCGCCTCGCGGCAGTTCGCGCCCCTCGCCGACCTCTACCGCCGGGCGCTGTCGGAGATGGGCAAGCCCGAGCTGCCGATCGGTGTGCACTCTCCCGGCTACGTCGCGGCCACCGACGAGCAGGCCGTCGAGGAGTTCCTCCCGCACTTCCTGCCCTACATGAACAAGCTCGGCCGCGAACGCCGCTGGGCGCCGATGACCAAGGAGCAGGCACTGGCCCAGCTCGGACGTGACGGCGCGGTGTACTGCGGGTCACCGGAGACCGTGGCCGCCAAGATCGTCGACACGCTGCAGGTGCTCGGGGCCTCCCGCTTCCAGCTCAAGTACTCGATGGGCACCCTGCCGCACGAGCAGCGCGCGGAGTGCATCCGGCTGTACGCCGAGGAGGTCGTGCCCCGGGTGCGCGAACAGCTCGGCTGAGGCGTCGCGGCCGTCAGCCGGCTGCCTTGCGCAGGACGGCGGTGAGCTGCTTCTCGACGGCAGGGGTCAGCCTCAGCAGGGCGTAGGCGACCGGCCAGGCGTCGCCGTCGTCGAGGGTCGCGGGGTCGTTGAACCCGAGCGTCGAGTAGCGCGCCTTGAACTTCGCGGCCGGCTGGAAGAAGCAGACGACCTTGCCGCCCTTCGACCACGACGGCATGCCGTACCAGGTGCCGGGCACGAGATCGGGCGCCGCCTTCTCGACGAGGGCCAGGACGCCCTCGGCCATCGCGCGGTCCTCGTCGGCCATCTCGGCGATCTTCGCGAGCAGCTGGGCCCTCGCCTCGGCCGGGTCGGCGCCCTTCCGGCGGGAGGCCTTGACCTCGCTCGCGCGCTCCTTCATCGCCGCCTTCTCGTCGTCGGTGAAGGCCGGGCTCGTCCGCTTCGTGGTGGTGCTCATCGCTGGGTTCCCCTCTGTGTCGTGGTGGTGTCACCAGTCTCGGACGACCGGGCGGCCGGCGCTTCTCGATTCCTGACCGATGCCCGAAGGCCGCGATCAGCACGTTCGCGGACGAAAGCCGCGCGCTGTCCGGTTCGCCGGTGCGGCCCGGAGCCCGGTCGTAGCCTGCCGAGAGGGGGAGAGGCACCAGCCTCCGGCGTCGCCGACGACCGAGGGTCGAGTACTCAGGAGGAACACGCATGAGAAGCACCATGGAAAGAGCCAGGAAACGCCGCGGCATCACCGTGGCCGCTGCGGCCGTCGCCGTCGTGGCCGGCCTCTGGGGTGGCGCCCCGGCGGGAGCCCACGACAACGGTCCGCGGCTCGTCGCATCGGGCCTCAACAACCCGAGACAGCTCGCCTTCAGCCCGGGTGGTCAGCTCTACGTCGTCGAGGCCGGCCTCGGCGGCAAGGGGCCGTGCCAGACCAGCGAGCTCGGCGAGGTCTGCTTCGGCCTCACCGGCTCGGTGGCGAAGGTCGGCAAGCACGGCGTCACCCGCGTCGTCCGGGGGTTGCCGTCGGTGGGCGGCGACAACGATGTCATCGGCCCGAGCGACATCACCTTCACGGGCAACCACCGCTTCGCCCTGGCGATCGGGCTCGGGGGCAGTCCCGCCTACCGCGCCGGGTTCGGCACTGCTGCAAAGCTGCTCGGCACCGTCGTCACCGGCGACCTGCGCCACCCGGGTAAGGGCGTGAAGCTGTTCTTCGACGTCGCGAAGTTCGAGAAGAAGGCGAACCCCGACGGCACCGACATCGACAGCAACGCCGTCGGCCTCGCACGCAAGGGCAACGGCTTCGTCGTGGCCGACGCGGGCGGCAACGCCGTGATCTCGACGCGTCACGGCGGGTCGACGGTCGGGGTGCTCAAGCCCGTGCCGACGACGAAGCCCGGACCCGTTCCCGTCGGGTTCCAGGCGGACGCCGTGCCGACCGACGTCGTCAAGGGACCGGACGGCGCCTGGTACGTCTCGCAGCTCGTCGGGTTCCCCTTCGAGGCCGGGTCGTCGACGATCTGGCGGATCGTGCCGGGGCACCAGCCGAAGGCCTACGCCACCGGGCTGACCAATGTCACGTCGCTGGCGTTCGACGAGCACGGCCGCCTCTACGCCGTCGAGCTGTCGGCGACGGGCCTGCTGTCGGGCGGCCCCGGCGACCTCGTCGCGGTGCGGCCGTGGTCGAGCTCGCACCGCGTCGTCGCAGGCGGCCTGCCGACCCCCTACGGCGTCGCGATCCGCGACGGATCGGCGTACGTCACGACGTGCAGCACCTTCTGCCCGCCGGGTGCCGGCGCCGTCATGAAGGTGCGCCTGCACCACTGACGGAGCGCGCAGGGCGTCGGGCCGTCACCCCGAGCGGGTGGCGGCCCGACGTCGTCGGGCCTAGATCCGCGCGGCGAGCTCGGTACCCTGGCGGATGGCCCGCTTGGCGTCGAGCTCGGCGGCCACCTCGGCGCCGCCGATGACGTGGACGGGCACGCCCAGGCCCACGAGTGTGGCGGTCAGCCCGTTCACCGACTCCTGGCCCGTGCACAGCACCACGGTGTCGACGTCGAGCACCTGCGGGTCGGTGCGGTCCGGACCGTGCGTGATGTGCAGCCCGGCGTCGTCCACGCGCTCGTAGTTGACGCCCACGTGGTGCTGGACTCCCTTGGCCTTCAAGGCTGCTCGATGAACCCAGCCCGTCGTCCTGCCGAGTCCCCTGCCGATCGGGGTGTCCTTGCGCTGGAGCAGGTGCACCTCCCGGGGCGACGCCTCGGGTCGTGGGTCGACGAGGCCGCCGCGTGACGCGTCGGGCGACCCGACGCCCCACTCGGCCATCCACTGCTCGACGGTGAGGGGCGAGGCCGTGTGCGTGAGGAGCTCCGACACGTCGACCCCGATGCCGCCGGCACCCATGACGGCGACGCGTCGGCCGACCGGGGCCTCGCCACGCACCGCAGCGGCGTAGGTGACGACCTTCGGGTGGTCGATGCCGGGCACGTCGGGGATCCGGGGCTCGACGCCGGTGGCCACGACGACCTCGTCGAACTCGGTGAGGTCGGCCGCCTCGGCGCGGCGGCCGAGGTGCACCTTGACGCCGGTCAGCTCGAGGCGGCGCCGGTAGTAGCGGATCGTCTCGGCGAACTCCTCCTTGCCGGGGATGCGCATCGCGAGGGCGAACTGGCCGCCGATGTCCTCGCCGGCCTCGAACAGCTCGACGCGGTGGCCGCGCTCGGCGAGCGACGTGGCCGCGGCGAGACCCGCCGGGCCGGCGCCGACGACCGCGACCGTCTTGGCCTGACGCGTCGGGGCGAGCACGAGGACGGTCTCGTGGGCCGCGCGCGGGTTGACGAGGCACGTCGCGGTCTTCTTGGCGAAGGTGTGGTCGAGGCAGGCCTGGTTGCACGCGATGCACGTGTTGATCTCGTCGGCACGGTCCTGCTCGGCCTTGCGGACCCACTCGGGGTCGGCGAGGAAGGGGCGCGCCATCGAGACGAGGTCGGCGCTGCCGTCGGCGAGAGCCTGCTCGGCGAGGTCGGGCATCGTGATGCGGTTGGACGCCACGACGGGGATCGAGACCTCGGGCCGCAGCTTCGCCGTCACCCGGGTGAAGGCGCCGCGCGGCACCGACGTGACGATCGTCGGCACGCGCGCCTCGTGCCAGCCGATGCCGGTGTTGATGATCGTCGCGCCGGCGGCCTCGACCTCGCGGGCCAGGGCGACGACCTCGTCCCACGACTGGCCGTCGGGCACGAGGTCGAGCATCGACAGGCGGTACACGACGACGAAGTCCTCGCCGGCTGCCTCGCGGACGGCGCGGACGACCTCGACGGGCAGGCGGCGCCGGTTCTCGGGGGAGCCACCGTAGCGGTCCGTGCGGTGGTTGGTCCGGGGCGCGAGGAACTGGTTGAGCAGGTAGCCCTCGGAGGCCATGATCTCGACGCCGTCGTAGCCGGCCTCGCGGGCCAGGCGCGCGCAGCGGGCGTAGGCGCGGACGGTGCGCTCGACGCCGCGGGTCGACAGGGCGCGCGGCGTGAAGGGGGTGATGGGTGCCTTGAGGCGGCTCGGAGCGACCGATGCAGGGTGGTACGCGTAGCGCCCGGCATGCAGGATCTGCAGCGCGATCTTGCCGCCCTCGCGGTGCACGGCGTCGGTGATGCGGCGGTGCCTGCGCGCCTGCCGCGACGTGACGAGCGCCGACCCACCGGGGTAGAGGGTCCCCTCGAGGTTCGGGGCGAAACCGCCGGTGACGATGAGCCCCGCCCCGCCGCGGGCCCGCTCGGCGAAGTACGTGGCGAGCCGGTCGAGGTCGCGGGCCCGGTCCTCGAGGCCCGTGTGCATCGAGCCCATGACGACGCGGTTGCGCAGCGTCGTGAAGCCGAGGTCGAGGGGTTCGAGCAGATGCGGGTACGGGCTCACCGCTCGAGGGTAGCTGCGGTTACCGTCGGGTAGTCATCGGCGCGGCACACGTCACAATGGCGGGGTGACACCCTCGACCCCAGAGCACCTCGATGTCCTCGTCGTCGGCGCGGGCCTGTCCGGGATCGGTGCTGCGTACCGCGTGCAGACGATGCTGCCCGGCCGCTCGTACGCGGTGCTCGAGGCCCGCGACGCCGTCGGCGGCACGTGGGACCTGTTCCGCTACCCCGGGGTGCGCTCGGACTCGGACATGTTCACCCTCGGCTTCCCCTTCGAGCCGTGGCCCGAGGGTGACGCCATCGCCGACGGCGCGAGCATCCTCGACTACATCCGTCGCACCGCCGCGAAGTACGGCATCGACCAGCGGATCCGATTGGGGCACAAGGTCGTCGCTGCGTCGTGGTCGAGCCGTGAGGCGCGGTGGACGGTCACGGTCGAGCACGCGGGGCGCCGGTCGACGCTCACCTGCCGCTTCCTGCACCTGTGCAGCGGCTACTACGACTACGAGCGTGGCCACACGCCGGAGCTGCCGGGTCGCGAGGCCTATGCCGGCCGGATCGTGCACCCGCAGACCTGGCCGGACGACCTCGACGTCGCCGGCCGCTCGGTCGTCGTCATCGGCTCCGGCGCCACGGCCGTCACGCTCGTGCCGGCGCTCGCGGACCGGGGCGCCCGGGTCACCATGCTCCAGCGCAGCCCGTCGTGGGTCGTGCCGCTCGCCCGCCGTGACCGGGTGGGCGACGCTCTCCGGCGGGCCCTGCCGGACCGCGTCTCCGGCACGGCGGTGCGCTACAAGAACGTCCTGACGGCCGGGGCGTTCTACCAGCTGAGCCGGCGCCGCCCGGCCCTGACGCGTCGGCTCCTCCTGCGAGGCGCCGAGCGGGCCCTGGGATCGGCCGGCACCGTCGCCGAGCACTTCACCCCGGCCTACGACCCGTGGGACCAGCGCATCTGCTTCGTGCCCGACGGCGACCTCTTCGACACGGTGCGCGCCGGGCGTGCCGAGGTCGTGACCGACACCATCGAGACGTTCACCGAGCACGGGCTGCGGCTGGCCTCGGGTCGCCAGCTCGAGGCCGACGTCGTCGTCACCGCCACCGGGTTGAGGCTCAAGGTCGCCGGGGGGATCGAGTTCGACGTCGACGGGGAGACGCGGTCGACACGCGACCTCGTCGTCTATCGAGGGCTCATGTTCGGTGACGTGCCGAACCTGGCCGTCTGCGTCGGCTACGTCAACGCGTCGTGGACGCTGCGGGCCGACCTCGCGTCGCGCTACGTGTGCCGGCTCGTCGACCACATGGACCGCCACGGCTGGCGGGTCGCGGTGCCCCGGCCGCCGTCGGGGATGTCCGGGAGTGCGTTGCTGCCGCTGTCGTCCGGCTATGTGACCCGTGCCGCGGATCTCCTTCCACGGCAGGGCGACCGGGCGCCGTGGCTGATGCGGCAGAACTACCTGCTCGACCGGCGCGACCTGCTGCGCGGTGACGTCACCGAGGCGATGGAGTTCGCCCCCTGAGTGTGTCCCGGCGATGGCTCCGCGTCCACTCTGCGCTGCTCCGCCAGGTGGACCACGGGTCGCCGTAGCGGTGGGTCGCACCCGCGTGGCCCGTGTGGTGGAGCAATGCAGAGGGGACGGCTGATGTCTCGCGGCTCGTTCCCGGGCCGCACAGGCCTCAACCGGCCACCTCGACGCGTCCGGAGATCGCGCCGGCGTCAGCGAGGTCGCGCAGCCGCGTCACGGCCCGCTCGCGCAACGTCCACGGGTCGATGGTGTTGACGTAGATCTTCGTGCCGCCCTCGAAGCCGGCGAGCGTCGAGATGCGCCACTTGACCACCGCGCGCAGGGGGATCGGCACGTCGACCGTCGGCGGCCGGTGGTGCCACTCCTCGTTCGAGGGCACGTGGACGCCGGTGGCGGCCTGGCAGGCGTGGACGAGGTCGGAGAAGTCGCGGACCTGTTCGTCGGACAGCTCCCACGGGCACGGTTCGCCGTCGAGCACGTGCACGACGAGCGCCGGGTAGCGGTGCCCCACGCCGGCGAAGGCGACGGCGTGCTCGGTGCGGGCCACGACGAGCCCCTGCTCCTCGGCGAACTGCGCCCCCCAGCGCAGGAAGAGGTCGGGCTCGCTGCGGACGCGGCGCACCTCGACCTCCTTCTGGGCGCTCAGCTCGTCGATCGCGACGACCTGCTTGTGCAGGTGGTCGAACGAGGCCCCCGACGCCTCAAGCCAGTTCTGGAACACGGACACGTACCGGGCGTACGGGTTGCCGCGGTAGAGGTCGCGCATGGCCTCGATGCTCAGGCGGACGTACTGCTCGTGCTCCTCCGGGGTCAGGGTGCCGGACGCGGCCAGCTGCGTGTCGTCGGTCGCACCGTCGACGTAATGGCGCCGGGCGATGACGACCTGGTGGTTGCCGGCGAAGAGCGCCACGGCCTCCCGGTCGAGGTCGTCCTCTGCCAGTGGTTCGGCATCGGCGCCATGAGCGCCCCTGGCGCGCATGCGGATCCGCGCGAGCTCGGTGACGTGCGCGCGTCCGGCCGGTGCGGACAGGTAGGCCGCGCGGTGCGCCTGTGACTCCGGGGTCGGCTCGAACCCGTGGGTCAGGTGCCAGTAGTCGTAGCTGAGGATCTCGAACAGGTTGGGGATGAGCCGGAACTCCGCGACGGTGTCGTCGAGCTGCTCGGCGAGCAGGCCGCGCAGCTGTGTCCACCCCGCGTCGGTGCGCACGAGCCGGGCGATCTCCGGAGTGGTCTCGAGCTTGCGGCCGGCGCAGAAGGCGCAGTGGTGGTCGTGGTCAGCCGGGTCGATCGGCAGCGGCACCCGGGTCGGGACGCCGATCGGCCGCGCCGCGCGCCCCGGCAGCGTCCACACCTTGGTGCCGGTGAGGGGGTTGACCTGCTTGACCGTGCCGTCGGGCAACCGGGTCAGGGGGTGCAGGGTCGGGCGGAGCGATGGCTGGCTCACGCCTCCAGACTAGGTGGGCTAGCGTCGGTGCGTGGCCGCCGACGACCTGCTCCGCGCCCCCCTCACCGTCCGACACCCCGACCCCGCAGGAGCCCGATGATGCGCGCCGCCCGAGTCACCACCCTCGACGGACCGGCGTCCGTCCGCGTCGAGGACGTCGAGGCGCCGACCGTCGCGCCGGGGCACGTCATCGTCGACGTCCACGAGGCCGGCGTCGCCTTCCCCGACGTGCTCCTGACCCGCGGGCTCTACCAGATGCGCCCCGACCCGCCCTTCACGCCGGGGGCCGAGTGCGCGGGCGTCGTCAGCGCGGTTCCCGAGGGCAGCGCGTTCGCCGTCGGTGACCGCGTCGCGGCCTTTCCGGTGCTCGGCGCGTTCGCCGAGCAGGTCCTCGTACCAGAGACGCTCGTCTTCCCGCTGCCCGAGTCGGTGTCCTTCGTGGCCGGCGCCGCGCTGCCGATGAACTACCTCACGGTCCACTTCGCCCTGACCCAGCGCGGGCGGCTCGAGCGCGGCGAGGTCGTCCTCGTCCACGGCGCCGCCGGTGGCATCGGCACGGCCGCGACCCAGCTCGCGCGGGCCATGGACGCCCGCGTCATCGCGGTCGTGTCCACCCAGGAGAAGGCGGCCGTGGCGCAGGCCGCGGGCGCGCACCACGTCGTCCTGGCCGACGGCTTCCTCGATGCCACCCGCGAGCTGACCCAGGGGCGTGGCGTCGACGTCGTCGTCGACCCGGTGGGCGGTGACCGCTTCACCGACAGCCTCCGCGCCCTCGCGCCCGAGGGACGCGTGCTCGTCATCGGCTTCACCGCCGGCTCCATCCCCGAGGTCAAGGTCAACCGGCTGCTCCTCCACAACGTCAGCGTCGTCGGCGTCGGATGGGGAGCCTTCTGGCAGAAGCGACCAGAGTTCGTCCGCACCCAGTGGGATGCCCTGCAGCCCCTCCTCGAGCGCGGCCTGCTCGACCCGCCGATCGGCAGCCGCCACGCCCTCGACGACGTCGCCGCGGCCCTCACCGAGATCGACGTGCGACGCGCCACCGGCAAGGTCACGATCACGGTCCGCGACTCGTGAGCCCGGCCATGCCACTGCGACACCGCACCCCGCGCTCCCCCCGACGCGTCCTCGTGACCGGTGGCGCGTCGGGCCTCGGTCTCGCGCTCGTGCGTGCCCTCGACGCCCGCGGCGACCACGTCCTCGCCACCGACCTGTCGTCCGAGCGCCCCGACGCGCTTCCCGCGTCCGTCGGCTACCGGCGTCTGGACGTTCGCGAGGACGCCGACTGGGACGCCGCGCTCGCCCACGTGCGCGACACCTGGGGTGGGCTCGACATCCTCGTCAACAACGCGGGCGTCGCAGCCGGTGGCCGCATCGACGTCGCGACGATGGACGAGTGGCGCCGGATCGTCGACATCAACCTGCTCGGCGTCGTCCGTGGTTGCCGCACCTTCACTCCGCTGTTCAAGGAGCAGGGCGGCGGGCACCTCGTCAACACGGCCTCGCTCGCCGGCCTCGTCCACGCACCGGGGATGGCTGCCTACAACGCCGTCAAGGCCGGGGTCGTCGCCGTGAGCGAGACGCTCTCGCACGAGCTGGCGCCCCACGGCATCGCCGTCACCGTCGTGTGCCCGTCGTTCTTCCGCAGTGGCCTCGACGCGTCGTTCCAGGGCGCCGACGCCGAGATGGAGGACGCGGGGCGCCAGCTGGTCAGCCGCTCGCGACGCTCGGCCGACACGGTGGCCGCGACCGTCGTGCGCGGCATCGACGCGCGGCGGGACGTCGTGCTCACCGACGTCGACGGCCGGATCGCCTGGCGGGCCAAGCGGTTCGCGCGACCTCTCTACACCACCGTCATGCGCCGCGCGGCCGGCCGAGGGGCGAGCGGCCGGCGACCCGACGCACCTCGCGCGGACGCTCCGCCCAGGGACTGACTCCGGGGCCGCACCGCGGGTCAGGCGTGCCGACGGTCGACAGCCGAGGGAGCCGGAGCACGCAACACGTCGCGCAGCGTCGCGGTCACGAGCGTGGCAGCCTCGTCGACGGCGTCGGGAGCGAGCACGCGTGAGAGGTCGGCCTCGTCGTCGACGAGCTCCCAGCCGAGCGCCTGCAGCGCCTCGACCTCCGCGGCCGTGAGCGCGGTGAGGCCCTCGAACTCCGGGTCGACGATGCACTCGAGCGCGAGCACGCCCTCGAGGCGGCTGACCTGCACGAAGACGTCGGCGGTGGAGACCGCCTCGCGCCGGCCCCCGCGGCGGAACAGGCCGGAGCGCCTGGGCGACGCAGGCTCGGCGGCCGTGCCACCGGCATCGGCGTGCACGGTGAACGTCAGCCACGCCCCCTCGCTGAGATCGGTCAGGTCTGCCGCGACGCGACGGGTCCAGCCCTCCCAGGACTCCTCGGGGACTCCCGTTGCCCCGGTCACGCGCCCTCCTCGGCGTCCACCTCGACGACCGCCGTCTCCATGAGCGCGCGCAGGTGCTCCGGGATCGGCGTCGGGCGGCGCGTCGCGGCGTCGATCTCGACGTGCACCCAGTGGCCGAGCGCGCAGATCGCGCCGGCGGGGCCTTCTGGGCCGGCTAGGCCGTCTGGGCTGCCGGCGAAGAGCCCGAGCTGGTAGGTGACGCTGCTCGTTCCCAGGCGGGTCACCCGCAGACCGACGACGAGCGGCGTCGGGAAGGCCACCTCGGCGTAGAAGGCGCAGCCGGACTCGGCGACGACGCCCTGGGTGGGGTCGCGCGTCGGGTCGATGGTCACGTGCTCGGCCTGCCAGCCGTTGATCGCCGAGTCGAACAGCTCGTAGTAGACGGCGTTGTTGAGGTGCCCGTACATGTCGTTGTCCGACCAGCGCGTCGTCACCGGCCGGTGCACGGGGAAGTCGGCGAGCGTCAGGGAGCGTGGGTCGGCCATCCGCCCATCCTGCCGGACCGGTGGACGGCGACCGCGGGTGTCGGCGGCCCGACCTAGAGTCGAGGGATGGCGTGGAGCGTGGGGCGGGCGACGTGGGTCGCGCAGGTCACCGACCCCGACATCGCCCAGCAAGTGGGCTCGCGCACCTTCGGCCGGGGCGAGGCGTACGCGGCCGAACGCCGGGTCCGGTCCATCGCCACGCGCCCCGACGGGCTCATGATCCTCGGCACCATCGAGGGCAGCGGCACCGAGACCTACCAGACGATCATCGAGGCCCGCCCGCACCCGAAGGGCCGCGCCCACCTGTGGAACGGCCGCTGCAGCTGCCCCGTCGCCACCGACTGCAAGCACGTCGTCGCCCTGCTCATGACGGCCCGCGACGTCGCCAACGGCGTCCTGCCCGAGGCCGTCGTCGAGCCCGAGGCCACGGCACGCGTCGGCGAGCCGGTGGGGGCACCGCGCCCGGACCCGGCGCCCCGGCTCGTGCACTGGTCCGACGTCCTCGGCCACGTCCGCCCGCGCACCGACGCCACGCCGAGCGTCGACACGCCGCCGGAGCCGCGCGGCGACCTCATGCCCGCAGGCCTGCTCGTCGACGTCGTCTACCG
>JAEXXY010000214.1 GCA_023451855.1 Actinomycetes bacterium | reverse complement strand
AACCTGCGCAGCGTCCTCGACGAGCTGCTCGGCGAGCTGGCCACGCAACCGGTCGACGAGGGGCTGCTCGCCGACGCCGAGATCTGGTCGGGCACCCTGGCCCTCGAGGGTGCCGACGCCCTCGAGCGCGTCGACGAGGCCCTGCCCCACATGCTCGCCGGCATCGACCGCGCCCGGCACACGCCCGACCGGTTGCGGCTGCTGCGGGGGCTCGACGCCGTGGCCCGCACCGCGCCCTTGCACCGCAACGCGATCCTCGCCCACCGCTGCGTCGTCGAGGGACTCGAGGTGGCCACGAACCTGCACCACGAGCGGTGGGTCGCGCGCTTCGAGGCGTGGCGCGCCACGCTCCTGAGCCAGGGCGGAGACGCGGCCGGCGCGGCCGAGCTCGCCCTGTCGGCCCTGCGGCGCGGCCGCTCCTCGGAGGACCGGCAGTCCGTCGTGGCCGCCGGGATCCTCCTGCACTCGGTGCCGCCGGGCCTCGGCCTCCTGGGCGCGCACGACGGGTCGGGGCGGTCGAGCCCCGAGGTGCCGACGCTGCCCGAGCTGCTCACCGTCGCCACCGAGGCGGGCGACGCCGCGTCACGCTCGCTCATCCTCGGCCAGCTCGCGATCCGGGCGCTGCAAGACGGCGACATCGTGGGGGCGGCCCGCTGGACGCGGACCCGCCTCGAGCTCGTGTGGCGCCTGTCCGCGTGGACGACGGTCGCCTACTCCTACCTCCTCGCCTCGCGCATGGCCACGGCACGGGGCGACCTCGAGTCGGCGGCACGCTTCCACGGCATCGCCACTCCGGTGCTTCCGATGCTGCTGGCGGGCCTCGCGCCGGGCAAGGCAGCCGCCTACCAGCGGTCGGTCGCCGCGCTGCGCGAGCGACTCGGCGCCGACGTCTTCGACCGTCAGGCGTTCGAGGGTTCCCTCCTCGCCGCGGCGAGAGCCCACGCAGAGGTGTTGGCCTACGTCACCGCCGTCGGGGGCGGGCCGCCCGCCTCCCCCACCGACCCACCTGCGTCGCCGGGTCGAACCGGCGGCGAGGCGCCGCTCTCGGCGGGCGAGGTGCGCCTGCTCACGGCCCTCGGCTCCGGGCGGCTCCTGTCGGAGGTCGCCGACGCGTCGGGGCTCGAGCTCGCTGCGCTGACCGACGACGCCGCCGCGCTCTACGCGCGGCTGGGGCTGCACGGCCGGGCAGAGGCGGCGGCCGTCTCGGTCCGCAGCGGCCTGGCCTGACGCGTCTTCAGCAGGCGCGTCGTCACCGGACGTGTCGTCGCCGGGCGCCTCGTCGCCAGAGGCGCCGGATCCTGATGCGACTCAGGCGATCCCGGCGCCGATGAGGTCGAAGGCGGCGTCGATGTTGCGCTCGAGACGACCGCCGCCCCCGGCCTGCTGGTGCTCGATGCAGGCCCGCACAGCGGCGATGGCAACCGCCACCGTGACCCGCGGCTGGAGGGACTCACCGGGCGCGAGGCCGAGCCGGCGCTCGAGGGCCGCGGTGAGGGCGTTCTCGATGCGGATGTTGTTGCCGACGAGGGCCGGGGCGAGCGAGGGCTCGCCGAGCAGGATGCGCCGACGCTTGGCGCGCAGCTCGCGGTCCACCGAGGCCGGGGCGAGCATGCCGGCGAGGATGCGGCGCAGCGACTCCAGCGGCGCCTCGCCGTCGGTGACCTCCTCCAGCTGTTCGGCGTAGGACTCGAGCTCCTCGGCCGTCGTGCCGATGACGGCGGCCTCCTTGGAGGGGAAGTAGTTGAAGAAGGTCCGGGCGCTGACGCCGGCGCGCGTGGCGATCTCCTCCGTGGTGACCGCCGCGAAACCCTTCTCCTCGACGAGCTCGAGGGCGGCCAGGTTGATGGCGCGGCGGGTCTCCCGCTTCTTGCGCTCCCTCAGGCCGCAGCCGTCGTCGGTCAGCGTCGTCGTGCTCATGCCCTCATGGTGTCACGATCACTGCACGAACTGCAATTTTGCAGTGACTGCACAATCAGCGTACGGTGGTGCGCATGCCACAGAAGACCCAGGGGGTAGCCACGGACACCGCGACCGCACCAGCAGGCTCGACGACCGCCACGAAGGCGCCCGGACTCGACCGCTCGACCCGCAACATCTTCATCGCGCTCATGCTCGGCATGCTCGTCGCGTCGATCAGCCAGACGATCGTCGGCCCCGCGATGCCGCGCATCGTCGCCGAGCTCGGCGGCATCGACCACTACTCGTGGCTCGCCACGGCCGCCATGCTCGTCAGCGCCATCACCGTGCCGATCGTCGGCAAGATGAGCGACCTCTACGGCCGTCGCGGCTTCTACCTCGGCGGTCTCGTCGTCTTCATGGCCGGCTCGATCCTGTCCGGCTTCGCGCAGAACTTCTGGTGGCTCATCGCCGCCCGCGCCATCCAGGGCGCCGGCATGGGCACCCTGATGCCGCTGTCGCAGACGATCATCGGCGACATCATCCCGCCGCGTCAGCGCGGCAAGTACCAGGGCCTCATGGGCGGCGTCTTCGGCCTCGCCTCGATCCTCGGCCCGCTCGTCGGCGGCTTCGTCACCGACCACTGGGGCTGGCGCTGGCTCTTCTTCATCACGCTGCCGATCGGCGTCTTCGCCTTCTTCGGGATCAGCCGCTTCCTGCGCCTCGAGCACACGCCGCGCGAGTCCGTCGTCGACAAGGCCGGCATCGGCGTCCTCTCGCTGACGCTCATCCTCCTGCTCGTGCCCACCTCGCTCGGCGGCACGACGCTCGACTGGGGCTCCCCCGCCATCATCGGCATGTACGTCGCCGGCGTCTTCGCGCTCGGCGCCTTCATCGCCATCGAGCGCAGGGCCGTCGAGCCGGTCCTGCCGCTGCGCCTCTTCCGCAGCCCGCTCTTCACGCTGTCCAACATCGCGGCCTTCATGGTCTCGGTCATGATGTTCGGCGCGATGATCTACCTGCCGGTGTACGCCCAGGGCGTGCTCGGCGCGTCGGCCACGAACTCCGGCCTCATCCTCATGCCGATGTCGGTGGCCATGATCGGCCTGTCGATCGTGTCCGGGCTCGTCATCACCAAGACCGGCCGCTACAAGCTGCAGACGATCCTCGGCATCCTCATCATGGGCGTCGGCTTCTGGCTGCTGACCCAGCTGCACTACGGCTCGAGCCAGGCCGAGCTGACGCTGTCGATGGTCGTCTTCGGAGTCGGCCTCGGCATGGCCCTGCAGGTCTTCACCCTGATCATCCAGAACTCCGCCCAGCGCAAGGACCTCGGCGTCGCCACGGCCTCCACGCAGTTCTTCCGCAACGTCGGCTCGACCGTCGGCACCGCGGTGTTCGGCACGATCATGACAAGCGGCCTGGCGGCGAACATCGCCTCGCACCTGCCGGCGCAGGTCGTCGAGCAGATGAAGGCCTCGGGCCAGCAGGTCAGCGCCGGATCGGTGCTCGACCCGGCGGCCTTGTCGAAGCTGCCGCCGCAGATCGCCCACGGCGTCCAGCAGGGCCTGGCCGACTCGCTGCACACCGTGTTCGTCTGGGGCCTCGTGCCGTTCGCCCTCGCGCTCCTGGCCGCCCTCTTCATCAAGGAGCTGCCGCTGCGCGACACCGTGCACACACCCGACGAGGCCGGCATCGAGATGCTCGACACCCTGTCGCAGTCGGCACCCGACGACGAGCTCAAGGTGCCGCTCGGCCGTGAGGCCGGCAACACCCGCACCCACGAGCGTCTGCTCGGCCTGCGCCTCGCACTCCTCGCCGACACCGCGCTGCGGGGTGACCGACCGCTGCTGACGCGGGCCGTGGCCAGGCTCGGTGCGGGCGACCTCGACGCCGGCGCCGCGCTGCTGCACCGCACGGCCCGGATGCTCACGACCGAGGACCCGACGATCGCCGCCGACACCGAGCGGTTCGCCGTCGAGGTCGCGGCTCGGGCCAAGGCCGACGGCGGTGTGCTCGACGAGGCCCTCAAGCGCGAGCTCGCCACGGCCATCGCCGAGCGCGACGCCCACGAGGTCATGACGACCCTCGAGCCGACCGTCGCCGAGCGGTACGAGGCCGTCGACGTGCGGATGCTCGAGCGGGTCGGCGACGACCTGACGGCCGCCTACCTCGTGGACCGCCAGCAGGCCCGACGCGTCGAGCAGGAGACCGCCTCGGCCCGCTGACCCCCTTACCGTCGAGAGGCCACGTTCGGCTGGTCGCGGCACGTCGAGAGGCCAGATCTCGTTCAGAGATCTGGCCTCTCGTGTGTCAGCCAGCCACCATTCGTGGCCTCTCGACGGTCAGGAGGCCACCATTCGTGGCCTCTCGACGGTAAAAAGGGGGGTGGTCAGGCCCAGACGAGGGCCTGGGCCGGGTCCTGCAGGATCGCCGCGAGGTCGGACAGGAAGCGCGAGCCGAGCTCACCGTCGATGAGGCGGTGGTCGAAGCTCACGGCCAGCTGCGTCACGTGGCGCACCGCGATCTCGTCGTTGCCGTCGGCGTCGGTGACGACCCACGGCTGCTTGCGGATCGCGCCGAAGCACACGATCGCCGACTCGCCGGGGTTGATGATCGGCGTGCCGCTGTCGACGCCGAAGACGCCGACGTTGGTGATCGTGATGGTGCCGCCCGACATCTCGGCCGGCTGGGTGCGGCCCTCGCGGGCCGTCGCCGTCAGCTCACCGATGGCGCGGGCCAGCTCGAGCATCGTCAGCGCGTGCGCGTCCTTGATGTTCGGCACGATGAGCCCACGCGGCGTGGCCGCCGCGATGCCGAGGTTGACGTAGTTCTTCTGGACGATCTCCTGGGCGGCCTCGTCCCACGTGGCGTTCATGCCCGGGTTGCGCCGGATCGCGAGAGTCAGCGCCTTGGCGAGGACGAGCAGTGGCGTGACCTTGACGTCGCGGAACTCGCGGTGGCCCTTGAGCCGGTCGACGAGCTCCATCGTCTTCGTGACGTCGATGGTGATCCACTCGGTGACGTGCGGCGCCGTGAACGCGGAGCCGACCATCGCCTGGGCCGTCATCTTGCGCACGCCCTTGATCGGGATGCGCGTCTCGCGCTCGCCCGAGCCGAACGGCAGCGCGGGCGCCGACGCAGCAGCTGCGACGCCGCCGGCTGCCGGAGCCGCCGGTGCCGCGGCACCGTTCACGGCGCCGGACGCGTGCGCGTTGACGTCGTCACGGGTGATGACGCCCTCGGGGCCCGAGCCGGTGACCTCCCAGAGGTCGACGCCGAGGTCCTTGGCGAGCTTGCGCA
>JAEXXY010000151.1 GCA_023451855.1 Actinomycetes bacterium | reverse complement strand
CCCTGGACCCGCTCGACGTAGCCGATCGGGTCGTCGAGGTCGGCCGAGGTGGGGGCGAGGTCGGGGTGGGCCCAGCGGCCGTCGCGCAGCTCGGCACCACCGGCGCTCTCGAGGGCGGCCCACAGGTTCGCGGCGTCGCGCAGCCGTCGCGGTCGCAGCTCGAGGCCGACGAGCCCGGCGAACGTCTTCTGCGCCGCGCCCCCGACCCGACGCCGGCGAATCGTCTCGGCGAGGGCGGCCGATTGGGGCAGGTGCCGCCCGGTGGCGCGGTCGGTGACGTGGTCGACCCAGCCCTCCGCGAGGGCGAGGAGCGTCTCGAGCCGGTCGAGCGCCGCCTGCTGGGCCGGCGTGGGCTGGGGGCGGAACAGGTTGCCCTGCAAGGCGGCCCGCAGGGCCTCGGGGTCGGAGGGATCGATCGTCGACAGCGCCGACTCGATGGCGTCGGTGTCGATCGTGATGTTGCGGGCGTAGTCGGACACCGCCGACAGCAGCTGCGGCCCGAGCCACGGCACCTCGGCGAAGAGCCGGATGCGGGCGGCCTCGCGGACCGCGAGGTAGAGACGCACCTGCGCGACGTCGATCTCCAGGGAGTCCGCGAGCGCCGCCACGTTGCCCGGCAGCAGCGCGACGAGGCCGGGCTCGGTCAGCGGCAGCCCGACCTCGGTGCCACCGACGACCTCGGTGGCCAGCGTGCCGACGGCCTGGCCGAGCTGGGCCGAGAACATCTGCCGGCTGAGGTTGCCGAGCATCGGGGCCCACTGGTCGACCATGGCGCGAGGGTCGAAGCCGGCCGGCAGGCCGGGCGGAAGCGCATCGCCGAAGGCCTCGGGGCCGAGCTCGCCGACCTGCTTGCGCAAGGCCTCGGACGTCGCGGCCGTGACCCCCTCGGAGACGGGCTCGATGAGCTCGAACCAGCGCGGCATCGTCGCCTCGACCCACTCGGCCCGGCTCAGGCCGGTGGCCCGCCACGCCGGGGTCGAGAGCGTCGTCTCCTCGTCGAGCCACAGCGAGGCGACCGACACGGCGTCGACGACCGCCCGCGAGGCGGCGTCGTCGTGCACGTCGTTGCCCTCGGCGGCACTCACGTGCTTGCGGGCGACGTCGGTGGCGAGGTCGCGCGACCCGGTGGGGGAGTCCTGGGCGGCCATGAAGCTGCCGAGCTGGGCGCGCATCGCGGCCTGGGTCGCGGGGTCGGTGAGGTCCACGCCCATGCTGCGCATCGCCTCGGCGAGCTCGGGGTTGCCCGCGGCCTCGCCGAGGACGTGCTCGAGCATGGCGCTGAGGTCACCGGTGGGCAGGTCGCCGCCACCGGGCCCGCGCAGCGGCAGCCCGAACGGGCTGTCGGCCCCGAAGAGGCTCGACGGGTCGGAGGGCACCGACGGCATCGGGGAGTCGCCGGAGTCGGCCGGCACCGGAGCGTCCGCACCGGGCGTGCGGCCCTCGTCGCGGCCCTGGCCCTGCTGCTCGCGCTGCTCGTCACCCGGCCGCTCTGCGGGTGCGTCGCCGTGCCCGTCGTCCTGTCCGTCGTCCTTGCGGGGGCCCTGGTCGTCGGCCATCGTGCTCATCCCCATCGCCGCTGTCGGTTGTCTCTCCAAGACAACCACGGACGCGTCCGGTTGGTTCCCTGCCGTCGCGCACAGCGGGCGCGTCCCACGGCCGGGCAGCATACGATGGCCCGCGTGACGGTCACCCTTGCCGAGATCCGCGAGGCACCCCTGTCGGTCGACGAGGTGCTCGCGAGCGTGTCCGACCCCCGCGCGGGCGGCACCTGCCTCTTCGTGGGGACCGTTCGCGACCACGACGGGCCGGCCGATGCCTCCCCGGACGCCTCGGCGAGCAAGGGCGTCAGCCACCTCGACTACACGGCGCACCCGCAGGCCGCCGACGTCGCCCGCGAGCTCGCCGAGAAGCTCGCGGCCGACGACCGGGTCGTGCGGATCGCCGTCGTCCACCGCGTCGGGCACCTCCAGGTGGGCGACGTCGCGGTCGTCGTCGGCGTCAGCGCCGAGCACCGCGGTGAGGCGTTCGAGGTGTGCCGCGCCCTCATCGACGAGTTCAAGGCGAGCGTCCCCATCTGGAAGCACCAGCAGTTCACCGACGGGGCCGACGAATGGGTCGGCCTGCCGTGAGGACCATCAGGCGGGTGCCGGCCGAGCAGCCCGGCACGTTCCCCGGCGCGCCCGAGGGCCCAGGTCCGGGCGGCGCCGCCGTGCCCCCGGACGATGGCCGCCTGACGCGTGGCAACAAGGCCGTCCTCGGGCTCTTCTTCGCCTTCCTCGTGGCGATGGTCGTCGGCTCACTCGTGCACCTGCCCTACGCCGTCATGAGCCCGGGCCCGACCCAGGACACGCTCGGCGTCTCGGCCGACGGCAAGAAGGCGCCGATCATCTCGGTCTCGGGGCTACCCACGTACCCCACCGACGGCGCCCTGCGGTTCACGACGGTCCGCGTCGAGGGTGGCCCCGGCTACCCCGTCGACCTGTGGGACGTCCTGCGCGCGTGGATCGACCCGGCCCGCGACGTCTACCCGGTCGACGACGTCTTCGACCCGCAGGTCAGCGAGGAGCAGGTCGCCGAGGAGAACGCCGTCCAGATGGCCGGCTCGCAGGAGGAGGCCACCGCGGTGGCCCTGCGTGCGATCGGCAAGGACGTGCCGACGCACATCGTCATCGCCCAGCTGAGCGAGCAGTCCAAGGCCAAGGGCCTGCTCGAGCCCAAGGACCGCATCGTGCGAGTCGGCGACACCGAGATCACCTCGGCCGACGACGTCCGCACCGCGCTCCAGCAGCACCGCCCGGGCGACACCGTCGAGCTGACGGTCCGGCGCGACGGCAAGGACGTCACCGTGACCGTCCCGACCATCGAGGGCCAGGGCGGACGCACCGCGCTCGGCGTCGTCCTCAGCCTGCAGCACGACTTCCCGGCCACGGTCAAGATCGACGCCGGGTCGATCGGCGGCCCGTCCGCCGGACTGATGTTCAGCCTCGGCATCTACGACAAGCTGACGCCCGGTGCGCTCGCGAACAACCACCAGATCGCCGGCACCGGCACCATCGACGACGGCGGCAACGTCGGTCCCATCGGCGGCATCCGCCAGAAGCTCGCCGGCGCCCGCGCCGACGGGGCCACGTGGTTCCTCGCTCCGGCCGACAACTGCGACGAGGTCGTCGACCACGTGCCCGACGGCCTGAACGTCGTCAAGGTGTCGACCTTCGACCAGGCCAGGAGCGCCGTCGAGGCGATCGCCGACGACAAGACGGGCTCCCTGCCGCACTGCTGAGCGCGCTCAGCGCGTCAGGACCGCTCGCGGGTCAGTCGGCCAGCGTGGCGCGCAGCGCCTCGACGAGGCCTGGTGCGAGGTCGCGCCCGGTGGCCACGGCGTCGTCCGAGTCGTGCTCGCGCTGACGCAGCAGGCAGATCGAGGAGCCGTCGCGCAGCACGGCGACGAGCAGACGCACGTCCTTGCGGTCGGGGTGGGAGGCGAGGGCCTCGACGGCGTCGTCGGACCGGTTCGGCAGGTCGCGCTCGGCCTCGGGCGGCACGACCATCCGCTCGATCGCGAAGGCGCAGCCGTCGACCTCCGCCGGCCAGGCGATCCGGCCGAGCAGCGTCTCGAGCGAGCTCGTCTGGGGCAGGCCCTCCTGCTCGATGGCGGTCAGCGCGCCCTCGGCGAAGTCCGAGGGGCCCATGCCGGCGCGCAGCTGCGGCTCGCGCTCGAGCAGGTCGGCGGTGCGCACGAGCGCGAAGAGGCGGGCCGGCTGGTCCCAGCCGGACGCGGCGACGTGGCGCTCGGTGTCGAGTGCGGCGACGGAGAGGGGATCGATGACGGGCTGGGAGGTCACGCGTCCATGCTGCCGCATGACGCCACGCGAGCCACCCCCCGACCCGCCCCGAGTGACGGCCGAGTCACGGTGCGGTATCGGCTCGGGGGAGCGCACGGGTCGCCGGGTTATGGTTTGGCTGGCGGCCCCGGCCGCTGCCGTCGGCGGAGCCGAACCCGCCGACCGCCCTGCCCGCCCCAGCACCCGAGGCAACTCCACGTGAGCGACAGCAACTTCGGTCCACCTCCGCGCAACTTCGACGACGACGACGCGGGCCCGCCGCGGCGCCCCGAAGGTCCCTCGATGACGCCCGCGCGGCGTCCGCTCGTCACCGCCCTCGTCGTCGCCGGGGCCCTCGTCGTGGTCCTCGCGATCGCGGCCCAGTTCTGGACCGAGGTGCTCTGGTACCAGTCGGTGTCGTTCTCCTCCGTCTTCACGACGCAGCTGGTGACCAAGGTCGTCCTCGGCGTCGTCGGCGGCCTGCTCACCGCGGCCGTCGTGTGGTCGAGCATCCACATCGCCTACCGCACGCGACCGATCTACGCGCCATCGCCCGACACCCAGGCGATGGAGCACTACCGGCAGCTCGTCGAGCCGATGCGCCGCACCGCCACCGTCGCAGCCCCGCTCGCGATCGGTCTCTTCGCGGGGTTGTCCGCGGCGACGCAGTGGGACACCTTCCTCCTGTGGCGCAACGGCAGCCCGTTCGGGACCATCGACCCCGAGTTCAGGCTCGACATCGGTTTCTTCGTCTTCGACCTGCCGTGGATCAACTTCGTCATCGCGTTCCTCACGATGATCCTCGTCATCGGCTTCATCACGGCGGCCTTCACGCACTACCTCTACGGCGGCATCGTCGCGAGCCAGAAGATGCGCTCGACGCAGGCGGCCCGGGTGCACCTGTCGGTCATCGCCGCCGCCCTCGTGCTCGTGCGCGGCGTCGCGTTCTGGGTCGACCGGTACAACCTCGCCACCGCGCAGGGCACGAAGATCACCGGCATCCAGTACACGCAGGCGCACGCCGACATCCCGACCAAGGGCATCCTCGCGCTGGCCGCCGTCATGTGCGCGCTGATGTTCCTCACCGTCATCTGGACCCGGTCGTGGCGCCTGCCGCTCGTCGGTGTCGCCGTGCTGGCCGTCATCGTCGTCGCGGTCGGCGGCATCTACCCGGCGCTCATCCAGTCGCTCAAGGTGCGCCCCTCGGAGAAGTCCCTCGAGGTGCCGTACATCCAACGCAACATCAACGCGACGAAGGCGGCGTACGGCTTCAACCAGGTCAAGGTCGATGCCTACGACAGCAAGACCGTCGCCGCGCCGGGCCAGCTGCGCGGCGACGCCGCCACGGTGCCGGGCATCCGCCTCATCGACCCGAACATCGTCAGCCCGACGTTCAAGCAGCTCGAGGCGAGCAAGGGCTACTACCAGTTCGCCGACGTGCTCGACGTCGACCGCTACCGGCTCGAGGGCAAGCTGCAGGACACCGTCATCGCGGCCCGCGAGCTCGACCTCAACGGCGTGCCCGACGGCCAGCGCAACTGGCTCAACGACCACACGGTGTACACGCACGGCTACGGCGTCGTCGCGGCCAAGGGCAACACCCGCGACGACGACGGCGAGCCGACGTTCTTCGAGTCGCAGATCGGCACCGTGGGAGCCCTCGGGAAGTACGAGCCGCGCATCTACTTCGGCGAGTACTCGCCCGACTACTCGATCGTCGGAGGCGGCAAGAAGGAGTTCGACTACCCGGACCCCAAGGGCACCGGGCAGATCGCCTACGCCTACCAGGGCAACGGCGGCGTCCAGCTCGACGCCATGCGCCGGCTCGCCTACGCGGTCAAGTACCGGGAGATCAACTTCCTGCTCTCGGACGCCGTCACCAACGACTCCCGGATCCTCGACTACCGCACGCCGCGCGAGCGCGTGCAGCGCGTCGCGCCGTGGCTCACCCTCGACGGCAACGCCTACCCGGCGGTCGTCGACGGCAGGGTCCAGTGGATCCTCGACGGCTACACGACCTCCGCGAACTACCCGTACTCGGAGATGACGACCCTCGACACCGCCACCGAGGACGCCGTGACGAGCACCCGCACGGCAGTCCGCGCCGTGCAGGGCGGTCAGGTCAACTACGTGCGCAACTCCGTCAAGGCCACCGTCGACGCCTACGACGGCTCGGTCAAGCTCTACCAGTGGGACGACAAGGACCCGGTCCTCAAGGCGTGGATGGCGATCTTCCCGGGCGCGGTCCAGCCGATGTCGGCGATCAAGGGCTCGCTCATGGAGCACCTGCGCTACCCGGAGGACCTCTTCAAGGTCCAGCGTCAGCTGCTGCAGCGCTACCACGACGGCGACGCCAACTCCTTCTACGGCGGCCAGAACTTCTGGCGCGTGCCCGACGACCCGACGCAGTCCGGCGGCGACCTCATCCAGCCGCCGTACTACCTCTCGCTGGCCTTGCCGGGCCAGGCCTCGCCGGCGTTCTCGCTGACCTCGACGTTCATGCCGACCGGTGACCGCAACGTCCTGTCGGGCTTCCTGGCCGTCGACGGCGATGCCGGCAACCAGGACGGCAAGCGCTCGAGCAGCTACGGCACGATGCGGCTGCTCGAGATGGGCGGCGGCAACGTCAGCGGGCCGGGGCAGGTCTACAACGACATGCGAACCTCGAGCACGACGTCCAACGACGCGTCCCTGGGGCGCCAGCTGACCCTGGCCCAGTTCATCTCGACGACGAGCAGCAACGGCGCCAACGTCATCTTCGGCAACCAGCTGACCCTGCCGGTCGGTGGCGGTCTGCTCTACGTCCAGCCGATCTACGTCCAGGCGGCGCGGGCAAGCGGCAGCGGGTCCTTCCCGAAGCTCAACGCCGTCGCCGTGGCCTTCGGCGGCAAGATCGCCTGGGCGGGCTCGCTCGACGCGGCGCTCAACGACCTCTTCGGGGGCGAGTCGGGCGCGTCGGCCGGCGACACCGGGACGAACACGCCGTCGACACCGGGCACGGGAGGCACGGGC
>JAEXXY010000138.1 GCA_023451855.1 Actinomycetes bacterium | reverse complement strand
CGCCGGGCCAGGGCCTGCAGGAGGCGCGCCCTCCGCGCGGGCAGGTAGTCGGCGGCGAGCCGGTCGTGGACGTGCCAGACGAGCGGCCGCCGGGCCAGGGGCGCAGCGACGGCGCCGGCCAGGTCGGCCTTGAGGGAGGTGGTGTGCACGACATCGACGTCCAGCCGCCGCAGGGTCGCGACGAGCCGCCGCAGGAACGAGGCGCTCGCACCGATCCACCGCGGGTCGAACAGCGCTGACGCGCCGGCGCTCCGGTCCGTGCCGACGATGTCATCGGCGAGGGGCACGACGACGACCTCGTGGCCGAGGGCGCGCACCCGGCCGGCGAGTGGCCCGTCGGCGAAGAGGAGGACGATCGGGGTGACGCGCTCCGGGTCCAGACTTGCGAGGACGCGCACGAGCGCCAGCTCGGCACCACCCGGCTCGGCGGTGTGGTCGAGCACGGCGACGCGCACGGGTCGTGACACGGTGCGAGGCTACGACGCGAGACGGGCCGAAACGGGCAGATCGGGCTGGAATCGGTCGACCTGCTGACATACTGCCGCTCATGCCGGCCTCCGCGCCCGGTGACGAAACCGGTCCCGACGACAGGGCGCTCGTGCCCGATGCCGCAGCGGCCCGTGACGTCGGTGACGACCCGACGGCGATGAGCGCCGGTCACCTCCAGGAGCGTGCCGTGCGGGGCGCCGCCTGGACGGTCGTGCACACGTTCGTCGCGATCCCCGTCGCGTTCCTCGTCAACCTCGTGGTCGCTCGGGTCCTCGGGGCCGCGGACTACGGCCGGCTCGCGCTGCTGACGGCGATCATGGAGTTCGTCTCGGGGCTGTTGACGGCCGGGTTCGCGACGGCCGTCATCCAGTACGGCGCCAAGGCGCACGCCGCCGGGCGCACGGCCGAGGTCGCGCGGCTGCTGTCGCAGTGGCAGGGCTTCCGGCTCGTCGTCGCGATGCCGGTGCTGCTCGTCGTGGTGTTCGTGACCGCCGACGTGCCGCCGTGGGCGATGGGGGTGGCGCTGCTCTTCGGCGTCGTGCTGCCGTCCGCGCTCGACGGCGGTGCGACGAGCCTCGGCATCGAGAACAAGACGGCCGACGGCGCGAAGATCGCCCTGGTGACGACGCTCCTGACGCAGGTGGCCGTCGTCGTCGTGGCGCTCGTCGTGCGCACCCCGGACGCCGTGTGGGCCACCCGCCTGGTCGTCACCGGCCTGGCGGTCGGGCTGTGCCTGATGCGGATCTCCCCCCGGTACCGCACCGCGGTGCTGCGACCCGCCCTGCCGCGCGGGATGCCGGCCGGCTTCTGGCGGTTCGCGGTGCCGATGGGTCTGGCCGGGGTGGTCAGCGGCCTGGTCTCCTCGCGCAGCGAGGTCTTCGTCCTCGGCTGGCTCGCGACGCCGGAGGCCCTCGGCATCTATGCGCTGTCCTTCGGCCTGGCCGTGCACACCTTCGCCCCGGCCCAGGCCATCGTCGGCCCGCTCATCCCCGCGATCTCGGGGCTGCGTGAGATCGACGAGTCGGCGGTGGCGCCGGCGTTCCGACGCGTGGTGCGCAGCGGCGCGTCGGTCGTCGCGCTCGTCGACGCGGCGGCCGTGGCGCCGTTGGCCCTCCTCGTCCCGGTCCTCTACGGCCAGCAGTTCGCCGACGCCTCGCCCGTGGTCCTGGCGCTTGCGGTGACCTCGGGCATCGCGACGGCCGGCGGCCCGATCTTCGCCTTCGTGACGGCCCGACTGTCCGGCCAGCCGATCCTCGTGGCCTACGTCGTGGCGCTCGTCGTCGACATCGGGCTGGCCGTGGCCCTCATCCCCTCGCTCGGGGTGTGGGGTGCCGTCATCGCCAACGCCGGAGGTGCCCTGACGAGCCTGGGCATCCTGGCCGTGCGCGAGCTGCGGGCCCTCGGCCTCCCCGTGCGCGTCGTGCTCCGCGACGCGGTGCCGATCCTCGTCGGGTCGGTGTCGGCGGTCGGCGCCTACCTCGCCGGGGCTGCCATGGACGGGCCCGTGCTGCTGCGCGCCGTCGCCGCGGGGGTGATCGGCACCGTGGGGTGTGTCAGCGTCCTGCGCCTGCTCGGCGCCGGTCTCACCGTGGAGGACCGCGGCGCTGTCGACCGCGTCCTGCCGGACCGCGTCCGGCGACCGGCGTCCCGCGTGCTCGACCTCCTCCTCGGCGGAGCGCCCCAGACCCGCTGACCGGTCCGCCGATCCCGCCGTCGCCCACGCGCTCACCACCTGCTCCCGCTGTGGGAGCAGTGCGTGAGGGTGCGGACCTGTGTCGCCGGAGGGGCTGAGGTGGTGCGGCCTCACCACCTGCTCCCGCTGTGGGAGCAGTGCGTGAGGGGTGCGGGGTGGGTGTCGGCGGAGGGGGTCTGGTCGGGAGCCTCACCACTTGCTCCCGCTGTGGGAGCAGTGCGTGAGGGTGCGGACCTGTGTCGCCGGAGGGGGTCTGGTCGGGAGCCTCACCACCTGCTCCCGTGGTGGGAGCAGTGCGTGAGCGCGCGGGGTCACGGGGTGGCGGGGCTCGGCTGGCGCATGACCTCGGCGTAGATGGCCGCGTAGGCGGCGGCGACGTCGGACCAGTCGTAGCTGCGGACGCGCTCGAGGCCTGCGGAGGCGAGGCGATGCGCTCGGGACGGGTCCTCCAGCAGGGCACCGATCGCATCGGCGAGCGCGCGCTCGTCGGTGGGGTCGGCCAGGAGCCCGTCGGCGTCGTCGGTGACGAACGTGGCCGGACCGCCGAGGCTCGTCGCGACGAGCGGGGCCCCGGCCCGCCACGCCTCGAGCGCGACGATCCCGAACGCCTCCACCCGGCTCGGCACGACGACGACGG
>JAEXXY010000124.1 GCA_023451855.1 Actinomycetes bacterium | reverse complement strand
GATCGAGGCGATCGAGGCGGCGAAGGCCCGGTTGGAGGCCGACCTGCTCGCGGCGTACGGGGCGTTGCATTCCATCGAGGCCCAGCAGGTCGCGGCGCTGCCGCGGGGCGGGTCGGCGGCCCGGATGGCTGGGTTGGTGTCGGCGGAGCGGGTGGTGACCGAGGAGATCTCGCTCGCGACCGGGGTTGGCGCCGGGGAGGTCGCCCGGCGACTGGCGGTCGCGACCGCGCCACGGCGGCACCGGGTCATGCTGGCGGCGCTGGGCGAGGGGGCGACGTCGTTGCACCGGGTGCTGCAGGTCGCCGCCGACACGAACCTGTTGTGTGACGCCGACGTCGCCACGGTGCACGAGGCGGTGCTGGCACCGAGCCGGGATGGCCGGGTCGTGGGGCAGCGGACCTTCACCGCGCGGCTGCGGCGGGCGGTCGCCTCGGTGGACCAGCGCGGATCCCAAGAGCGCCGCGCCAGGGCGCGGGCGCGGCGTGGGGTGTTCGGGCGGATGACCGCCGACGGGATGGGCTACCTGACCCTCACCGCTGACGGCCCGAGCATCGCCGCGGTCCTGGACCGGCTCGACACCACCGCCCGGAGCCTGCGCGGGAATGGCGATCCGCGCACCCTGGACCAGCTGCGCTGCGACCTGGCCACCCACGCCCTGCTCGGCGGTTCTGGAGTGCCAGCTGGCCGGGCAGAAGCCGCGGCGCGGGTGTGGCTCGTCGTGCCGTTCGAGGTCGCCACCGGCGCCTCCGACGCCGCGTGCGAGGTCCCCGGGCACGGCTGGGTCACCGCCGCCCACGCCCGAGAGGTCATGACCCGCCCCGGCTCGGTCTGGGCGACCCTGCCCGTCGACCTGGCCACCGGGCATGCGATCACCCGACCCAGCAAGAGCTACCGGCCGAGCCGGGCCATGGTCGAGCATGTCCAGGCCATCGACGGCACCTGCCGCGGGCCCGACTGCCAGGTCCCCGCCGCACGGTGCGACCTCGACCACGAGGCCCCCTGGCCGGCCGGACCCACCGCGGTCGTCAACCTCTTCACCAAGCACCGGCTGCACCACAACGTCAAGACCGACGGCATCTGGACCTCCCGACCCACCGGCGAGGGCGCAGACCGCGTCCTGGAATGGACCACCCTCACCGGCCGCACCTACACGACCCACCCCAGGAACTGGCGCGACGGACTCGACCCACCGAAGCCGCATCCCGACTCGCACCCGCCACCCTTCTGACCGTGGGGTCCACAAAGCTCGGGCCGCCCGCCCGCGCCGACCTAGGCCTTCTTGGGCTTGGGCGGCAGGGTGGCGATGTGGTCGCGGGCGCGCTCGATCCAGGCCGACTTCTCCTCGTCGGGCATGGCCGCGGGCAGCGACCGCCAGCCCTTCATGGGCCGCTCCTGCGGGCCGAACGGACCGGTGCCGTCCATCCCCTCGAGCTCGGCCAGCGCGTCGGCGTCGGGCTTGACCCCGACGTCCTCCCCGAACAGGCCGGCGTACATGTTGCCGTTGACGAAGGCGCCGAGGCTGCCGAACATCGGCTTGACCTCGACCCCCGGACCGGCGGTCACGAGGCCGCGGAAGTGCGCCTTGGCCTCCTCGGGGTGCTTGGGCATCTTCACGCGTCCATCACACCACCGCTCGACGCGCGTCGGTGGCGTGCACCGTCGCGAGGAAGACGGCGGCGACGAGCGCGGTGACTCCGCAGATCGCCCAGACCGTCATGTAGCCGGCGAGCGACGCGTGCCCGGTGGCCCCCGCGTCGACCGTGCCCGTGCTGGCCAGGGCGATGGCGAAGGTGCTCGAGGCGAAGGCGCCGCCGATGGTCTTCGTCGTGTTCGTCATCCCGGTGGTCAGGCCGGTGTGGGTCGGGGGTGCCTGTGCCGCAGCGGCCGTCGGCAGCCCGGCGACGAGCGCGCCCGACCCGAGGCCGGCCACGACCATGTTCGTCAACGTCTGCGCGAGGGTGTCGTGGAACGGCAGGAAGAGCAGGTAGCCGACGGCGACGAACCCGGCGGCCACGACGAGCGCCACCCGGGTGCCGACCCGCCGGCCCAGGACGTGCAGGAGCAGGGCACCGACGGCGAGGGAGAGCACGTACCCGCCGATGATGATCGACACCTTCCCGGCGGACGCGCCGAGGCCGTAGCCGGTGACGGCGGGGTCGGTGCGGGCGAACGTCGACAGCGGGATCTGGGCCCCGAGCACCGACACCCCGAAGAGGAAAGCCGTCGCCTGGACCGGCCACTGGCCGCGCGCCCGCAGCACTCGCAGGTCGACGAGCGGCCACGCACAGGCGAGCTCGACCCGCGCGTACGGCACCAGCGTGAGCAGCCCCAGCACCATGACGACCCACGGCAGCAACGACCCCGGCCCCTGCACGCGCATCAGGACCAGGCCGGCCATGACGAGGCCGAGGGCGAGCGTCAGCAGGCCGAACGCGCGCCAGTGGACCCGACCCTCGCCGATGCCGGGCACGTCCTCGACGCCGAACCACACCGCGACGATCGCCAGGGTCACGGCGACGGCCGGCAGCGCGAGCAGGCCTGTCATGCCGAGGGACTCGGCCAGCGCACCGCTGGTCAGGGCACCGGCGACGACGCCGAGCTCGAGCGCCGCGACGAGCACGCCGGCCGCACCGCGGACCCGGGGCTCCGCTCCCCCGGTGCGGCGGTGGATGATCGCCACCTCCATGGGCAGCCACACGACGTAGAACCCCTGGATCGCCCACGCGACGAGGAACGTGCCGAAGGTCGGGGCGAACGCGACGCCCCACGAGGCGACGGCCGTGACGACCGTCGAGCCGAGCAGGACCTTGCGGTGGCCCACGAGGTCGCCGAGCCGCGCGAGGAGCGGCACGACGAGAGCCGACACGATGAGCTGGGCGGCCTCGAACCAGTTGACGTCGGCGTCGTGGATCGACAGGTGCCGGGCGATGTCGGTGAAGATCGGCGTGTAGTAGCCCTGGAGCACGCCGCTCGCGATCTCGACGCAGACGAGGAAGCCGACGATCTTGGCGATCGGGCTGTCGGCGAGGGCGCGGGCAGCGGCGTCGAGTGCCGGCCGCCCGGCAGTGCGTTCGCTCATGGAGGTCGACGTCCTTCGCGCTCAGAGGTTCTCGAGGAGGCGGCGGTACCAGCGGACGCCGTCGAGGAAGTCCGTGACGCCGATGCGTTCGTCGACGCCGTGGATCGCCCCACGCTGCTCCGTGCTCATCCGGAACGGGGTGAACCGGTAGACGCGCGGCCACACGCGGTGGAAGTGCCGCGCGTCGGTGGCCGCGAGCATGACGTACGGGACGGGCACGACGCCGGGGAAGATGTCGGCGAGCGTCGCCTCGAGGAGGCGGTACGCGTCGTCGTCGGTGGGCGACACCGGGCTCGGGTCGTCGCCGCTGACGAGGACGACGTCGACCTTCGGGTCGTGCACGACCGAGCGGATGCGCGCCAGGGCGCTGCCGACGGTCTCGCCGACCATGACCCGCATGTTGACGTGGGCGCGCGCCTCGGCCGCGATGACGTTGGCGCCCGGCGAGCCGGACAGCTGCGTCACGGCCGTCGTCGTGCGGGCCATCGCGGCGGGCTCGTGGCCGAGCCGGGGCAGCAC
>JAEXXY010000122.1 GCA_023451855.1 Actinomycetes bacterium | reverse complement strand
GGTGAGGCCGGCGTCGGCGAGCAGTGAGGTCAGCGGGTCCATGGCGGTCTCCTGGAGGGGCAGGGTCGGGTTGGAAAGGGGTCGGGGGCTCGGGTCAGGTCCAGCGCTGGGCGGCGACGTCGTCGCGACGCTCCTGGTCGGCGTGGACGGCGCTCCACCGCCAGGCGATCGCGCCGGCACCGACGACGCCGCAGAGGATCGTCGTGCCGCGCAGGAGCAGCTCGTTCGCCGTGCCGAGTGCCAGGCCGTGCACGAGCGCCATCGGCCACATCGCGAACGACAGGAGGTGGACGCGTCGCCAGGTGCGCTCGGTGAGCCGGTGGCGCAGGGCCGAGGTGACGCCGACGGCGAGCAGGATGTCGAAGGCGAGCGTGCCGAGCCCGACCCAGACGGTCTCGTAGCCGGAGGTGAAGGGCAGCAGGGCCGACACCGCGTCGATCGACACGTACGTCTCGGCGACGGCGGTGGCGATGTGGGCGCCGAGGAACACGAGCATCCCGAGTGAGAGCCAGCGGTGCAGGGCGATGACGACCGTGGCCGACTCTCCGTGCGGGGCTCGGCGGCCGGAGGTCACGAGGCCGAGCACGAGGACCACGGTGAGCAGGACGATGCTGGCGACACCGGTGGCGCGCGAGGTGTACCAGAGCAGCTCGTTCATCAGGCGGCCCTGCCTGTCCGGGAGGCGACCGGCGCGGTGGGCCCCGGCCAGCCGGGGGTCGTGACGACGCGACCGTCGACGCCGTCGAGGCGGGCCGGCACCCCCTGCTGGGCCAGCCAGTCGGGCGCGTCGACGCCGAGCACGACGGCGGCGGTGGACGCCGCGTTCGCCTCGAGGCAGGACGCACCGGCGCACGACACCTGCGCCCACACCGCCGGTGCGGTGCGGCCGGTGCGCGGGTCGACGATGTGGTGGCGGGGCCCGTCGTCGGACTGCCACGTGCGCAGCCGCGTCGACGAGGTGGCGACCGCCTGCCCCGTGGACTCGACGACCTGCATCGTGCGGCCGCCGGCGTCGACGATGCCGATCGCCCAGCCCGGCTCCGGCACCACGCCACCCACCGCGAGGTCGCCGCCGAGGTTGACGAGGAACCCGCCGGGCAGGCGCGTCCCGAGCATCGCGGCGATGGTGTCGGCCGCCTGCGCCTTGGCCGACGCACCGAGGTCGAGCAGCGTGCCCGGGGCGACCGACACGCGTCGGGCCGACCCGTTGAGGTGGACGCTGTGCCAGCGCGGCACCGCGGCCACCACCGACCGGTGGAAGACGCCCCGGGCCCGGACGACGTCGAGGTCGGCGTCGTAGCCCTCGGCCGCGAGGGCCGAGCCGATTGTCGGGTCGACGAGGCCGCCGGTGAGGCGGGCCACCCGCAGCGCCGCCTCGAGATAGTCGGCGAAGGTCGGGGAGACGAATGCCTCGGCCGGGCCGCGCCGGGCCCGCATGGCGAGCCGGCTCACCTCGGAGTCGCCACGGAATCGGCTGACGGCCCGGTCGAGCGCCCGCAGGTGGGAGCGCGTGATGGCGAGCGCGGCGTCGAGCGCGTCGGGCTCGGTGGCGAGGACCGTGTTCGTCATGCCGATGGCGCGGAACGACGCGGACGCGACGCGCGCGGTGGCCCTGCTGGCGGGCGCGCTGGTCGGGCCGCTGGAGGTCGCGGCGGACATCACGAGCCGCCCGACCCGCTCTGGGCCTGGCCGCCGGAGCCGCCCAGCGGCGGGACGGCCTGGAAGCCGGACGACTGGTTCGACGTGCCCGAGTCGCCCGAGCCTGCCGAACCGCCCGTGCTGCTGGAGGAGGAGGTGGTGGTGGTGGTCGTCGTGGACGAGGGGGTGGCCACCGACGCCGCGTGGTCCTGGGCGAGGTGGACGCCGATGCCGCCGACGAGGAGTGTCGAGGCGGTGAGCAGACCGGACGCCCACAGACGGGCGCGGCTCAGGGCGCGAGGCATGGGGCTCATGGGGACTCCTTCGAGAGGTTGACCCCTCAACCGTCGCGAGCGGCGCTGTGGGCCCCCTGTGGTCGTGCGATGGCCCCGGCATGGATGACGGGCGTGCATCCTGCACGCCTTCGCGACCGAACCGCACCGATCCGGACGAGCCGCCTCGGCACAGACTGACCGGCGGTGCCGGCGGTCCCAGCGCTCCGGAGGCCTGCGGCCGGATCGAGCAGGCATCGGGACCTCCGCCCTACACCCTCAGCATTGCTCCACCGGGCGAGCCACGGTGGCGCCATGGCTGCCACCGCGGCCCTTGGTCCGCCACGTGGAGCAATGCAGAGGGCGCGGCGGGTCACCATCACCGGGTGCCGGCCACCGATCAGCGCTCGGGCCTGTGGGACCTCCGGCGGCGCTGGGAGCCGGCCGGCATGCGTCCGGGAATCTGCTTGCGCCGCAAGGGGACAGCACACGACGCTGACACCATGACGCTGCACATCCACAACGTGACCTTCGACTGCGCCGACGCCCGGGCCCTCGCCACCTTCTGGTCCGAGCTGCTCGGCTGGAACGTCTACTACGACGACGACCCCGAGGTCGTCGTCGCGGCCTCGTTCCCCAACCCGGGGCTCGGCCTGCTCTTCATCCCCGTGCCCGAGGGCAAGACGGCCAAGAACCGCCAGCACCTCGACCTCGCCCCCGACGAGGGCACCCGTGACGAGTGGGTCGAGCGCGCTCTCGCCCTGGGCGCCACGGTCGTCGGCGACCACCGGACCCCCGAGGGCCCGGGCTGGGTCACGATGGCCGACCCCGAGGGCAACGAGTTCTGCATCGAACGCGGCGCCTCCGAGATGGGCCCCCGACGCCCGCGCGCGTTCCGCATCACCACCTGAGGGTCAGGGCGCGTCGGGCCCGGCGCCGTGGCGGGCGAGGAACGACGTCGCGGCGTCGGCCACCTCGCGCCAGCCGCTGTCGACGACGAGGGAGTGTCCGCGCCCGGGGATCTCGACGATCTCGGTGGGGTTGGGGTTGCGGTGCTGCTTGGTGAACGACGCGTGGGCGATGGCCCAGGGCACGATGTGGTCCTTCTCGCCGCTGATGATGAGGAGTGGTCCGCGGTCCTCGCGGGCGGTGTCGACGCTGGCCTCGGTGCGCGGGTCGAGGTTGGCGGTCGCGGCCTGGAACAGCGGGCGGCCCGGTGCCGGAACGGGGTACGCACGGTAGAGGTCGGCGGCCTCCTCCGCGGACACGGCGTTGGCGAAGGCGTAGCGGTACTGGTCGAAGGTCAGCGAGACGGCGCGGCGGTAGTTGGCCGGGTTAGCGAGCACCGGTGAGGAGGCGCGCAGGGCCGACAGCGGCAGCGGCAGGACGCCGCGGAACGGGGCCGGGTCGATGGCGACGGCGGCGTGGGCCAGCCCCATCCCGGCGAGCTTCTGGGTGATGAGCCCGCCGAAGGAGTGGCCGATGACTACCGGCTCGCGGTGGAGCGCGCCGATGAGCTCGGCGACGTGGTCGGTGACCTGGCCGACGCCCACGCCGGCGAACGCGTCGGGGTTGGCGCGCGCTTCCTCGACGGTCGCGGGGTCGCCGGGCCAGTCGGCGGCGACGGTCGCGTAGCCGAGCGACTCGAGGTGCTCGCGCCACGCGTCCCAGCTGCCGGCGAGCAGCCAGAGGCCGTGGACGAGGACGACCGGTCGGCGGTCGCTCGCGTTGGCGGCGTCCACCTCCGCCCGTTCGCGAGGGGTGAGGGTGCTGGTGGGGGTCGTGGTCATGCGGTGCTCCCGGGGTTCGGTCTGGGCTGGGCGGCCGCAGGAAGGGCGTGACCGCTTCGTAGAACGATCGTTCTACGGTAGCGACTCCCAGCGCCGATGACCAGAGCTCGACGCGCATCGGCCTGCGTTAGCGTGACGACGTGACCGACGCGCCGACGCCCCCCGCCCCGGACCGGGCGGCCCCGCCGTCGCGCGCCCCGGGTCGCGCCCGGCTCCTCGAGGCCGCCTCGCGCCTCTTCTACCGCGAGGGCATCAACGGCGTCGGCGTCGACCGCGTCCTCGCCGAGGCCGGCGTCACGCGGGCGACGATGTACCGGCACTTCACCGGCAAGGAGGCCCTCGTCGCGGCCTACCTCCAGGCCGAGGACGAGACGATCCGCGGCTACTTCACGGCGGCCGAGGCCGGTGGCGGCACGCCGCGCGAGCTGCTCGAACGTGTCGTGGACGCCGTCGCCGACGACGTCAGCCGGTACCACACGCGCGGCTGCCCCTTCATCAACGCGGCGGCCGAGTTCCCTGACGCCGCAAGCCCGGTGCGTCGGATCGTCACCGCGCACCGCACCTGGTTCCGGCAGACGTTGACCGACCTCGCGCGCGCTGCCGGCTCACCCGACCCCGACGCCATGGCCGCCGCCCTCGTCCTGCTGCGCGACGCCGCGCTCGTCGGCGGTTACCTCGACGGCGTCGAGGTCACCGCCCCGGCCTTCGTCACCACGGCCCGACGCGTCGCCGGGCTCGACGTGTCCGCCTGACCGGCACCCGGGTCCGCCTGACCGGCACCCGGCAGCCGGCACCCGGCTCCCGGGGTGTTGGTGCGTCGGTGCGTCGGACCTCGTGACGGCTCCGGTCACCAGCGCTCCACGGGCAGTTCAGGTGACACTTCACCCATGGGTATGGATGAGGTCCTCGACGTGATCCGGTCGCTCGACGGCGTGCTCGTGCTATCACCGGAGCCGGGCAGCGAATTCCCCGAGGTGGCGTGGGGCGACCACTTCGCCTACTACGCCCCTGACGGAGTCGTTCCGGCTACCCAGCCGTTCGCGACGCTCGTCACCAAGGACTACCCCGATGATGCGGCGTCGCGCCTCGACCCGCCCGATCGGTGGCGGCTCAACGTCCACGCCGGGGCCGACACCTTCGCGCAGCTCGTCGGCGAGAGCCCGCGCGCCTTCGGCGAGCGCACCGACGCAGCCGAGACCTTCGACTTCGCGGCGGTCGACGTCGTGCTGCCGCACCCGGTGTACGGGTCGCTCGGCTGGGTCGCGGTCGTGACGCCGGGGGAGCGGACGCTGGACCTCGCACTCGAGCTCGTCCGCGACTCCCACGCCGACGCCCGACGCCGCACCGACCGACGCCACGGAGGTGCTGGGCGGGAGGGCTGAGCCGGAAGGGGCCTCAGCCGCCCGGTGGGCCCTAGCCGCGGAGCGCCTGGTCCCGGGCCATGCCGACCGCGCACGGCACGAGGCGTCGGCGACGGCTCACGAGTCGAGGCGCTTCCACGTGCCCTCGGAGACCACCTCCACGACGCCGTCGACGACGCTGATGGCCGTCGCGTCGTCCATGGCGTACGCCGGGACGCCGAGCCCAGCCGCCCAGCGCACGGCCTCGTCCATCGTGTTGTCGGGCATGGCGGGGTGGTCGAGGTGCGGGAAGATCGAGAAGTCCACGAGGCCGAGCGTCCGGTCACCGCCGCCCGGCGGCTGCCAGTGCACGAAGTCGGGCCCGATGCGTGGCGTCATGACCATGCTGCCGGCGCTGACCCCGACCCAGACGCCGTCGAGGCCGGGCAGCAGGTCGGCGAGGCCGGACTCGCGCATCCAGTGCGCGAGGTACAGGGCGTCGCCCCCGTCGACGAGCAGGACGTCGGCGGCGCGGACCCACGGCACCCAGCGGTCGGCGTCCATCGTCGGGAGCGCGGTGAGCTCGAGCACGCCGACCGACTTCCAGCCGAGGTCGGTCATCGGCGCGGGGGACCGGCCGGCGATGAACCGCCACGTGTTCTCGGGCGGCACCATCGGGTGCCCGTAGTTCGCGGTGGGGATGCAGAGCGCGGTGCACTCGGCGATCGGCTTGCCCAGCATCGCCACGAGGGCGTCCTGGATGCTCCGGTTCGTGATGCCGCCTGAGCTGAGAAGAAGCTTCACTGCTACCTCCACGGGGTCGATGGCGCCGCCAGACTAGCCGCGCCCTCCGACGGAACTCCTAGAACGCGTGGACGTCGGCGCTGCGCGGGTCGGCGGCGACGCGGTCCGGGTCGTACAGGCCGTCCTTGGCGCTACGCCGCCACGGGCGGGCGAGGTCGACGGCGATCCGTACGTCCTCCTCGGCAGCAGCGAGGTCGAGATCGACGAGGGCGAGCGCCGGCCGGTCCTCCGCAGGACACCGCGCCACCCAGCGGCCGCCGGGCGCGGCGATACCCGAGGGCACCGTGGATCCGTACCGCGCCGGCACCGAGTAGCCGACCCAGTACCCGAACAGGGCGGCGTAGGACCGGCCGATCTCGGCACGCATCGCGTCATCGACCATGACCGAGAGCAGGACGGCGTCGACGTCGAGCCGTTCGTACTCCTCGAACAGGTGCGGGAAGTTCGCCTCGATGCAGAGCGCCACCCCGAACCGGACCCCGTCGACCTCGAAGACGAACGGCTCGGCGCCCGGCGAGTACATCCACGTCAGCTCGGTGTTGGACAGGAACCGCTTGTCGTAGCGGCCGACGAGCTCGCCGCGGTCGGACACGACGTAGAAGCTGTTGTGCGGCCGGTTCGGTGGTGTCAGCGGGTGGATCGACCCGAAGGCCACCCAGATCCGCAGCTCGGCGGCCAGCCGGGCGATCGACTCGGCCTCCTCGCGCAGCACGTCCCAGTCGGCCCGGGCCCAGTCAGCGTCGGACACCGACCCCGCCGCGTCACACCCCCCGATCGCAGTCCGACGTGGCCTGGCACGCGAGCCGCCTCAGCGGTCGGCGCTGTAGGCGAGGGCGACGGTCTTCGGCACGACGAGCCGCCAGGCGTCGATGACGATCTCTCGCATCCGCTCGGCGTCGATGGCATCGAGGCGCACCTCGACCCAGTTGAACCGCAGGTCGCTGCGGCGCGGCATGAGGAAGACCTCCGGCTCGCTCGCGACGAGGACGTCGCGCTCCTCCCGCGGGAAGGCGAAGCCCATCTGCGTCTCGTCGGCGGAGAACGCGAGCCACACGGTGCGCCCGACACGGAACTTCACACGGTCGCGGACGAGTACCTCGTAGGACCGCGGCAGCAGGTCTGCGACGGCCCTGACGTCGTCGATGGTCACCGGCACGTCTTCCACCCTGCCACTCCCTCGCACCTCTCGACAGTTACGGGGCCCGCGCGTACCGTGAGCACGTCGCGACCCCGACGGCTGTCCGGGCGGGCTGAAACGTCGACTCCACACCATCACGGTTCGAAGGAGCGACGCGATGACGTCCGACACCCAGCCCACCGCCGACCCCACCAGCGCCCTCACCACGGCGCCCGACGACCCGACCGCCCCGATGCGCGAGCGGCTGCTCGCCTTCCTCGACCGGCTCGCCGCCGTGCTCGCCGAACGGGGCGACGCCGTGGCCCTGCTCGGCCTCGGCTCGGTCGGCCTCGACCTGCACCGCGTCGACGAGCACTCCGACGCCGACTTCTTCGTCGTCGTCGACGACCAGGCCGCGCTCGACCGGTACCTCGCCGACATCGACTGGCTCGAGGCGGCCCAGCCGGTCGTCTGGTCGTTCGACAACAGCGACGCCGGACGCAAGGCGCTCCTCGCCGACGGGCTCTTCGCCGAGTACGCGGTCTTCACGCTCGCACAGATGGACACCGCGGGGTACCCGCCGGGCCGGATGCACTGGAGCCGGGCCGATGCCCCCGCCGGCCTCGACGTACCGAAGGTGCCGGTGCCGCAGCCGCCGTCGCTCGAGCACGAGGTCGGCGAGGCCATCACCAACCTCTACGTCGGGCTGCACCGCGACCTGCGCGGCGAGCGCCTGACCGCCACCCGGTTCGTCCAGGGCTACGCGGTCGACCGGTGGGTCACCGTCCTCGACCACCTCGGCCTCGGCCGGGGGACGCGTCAGGACGTGTTCGTCGTCGACCGCGGGGTCGAGCGCCGGTTCGGCCCCGAGATCCTGCCGCTCGCCGACCTGCTGCCCGGCTACGAGCACAACGCCGACGCCGCCGAGACCCTGCTCGGGCTCATGGAGCGTCACGTCCAGCTCGACCCGACCATCGTCGGGGCCGTCCGCGACCTCATCGCCCGGGTACGCGCCGCCCGCGCGATCGGCACGGCGGGTCCGGACGCGTCGGGCGCGTCGGGTGCGTCGTGTGCGTCGGGTCAGAGCTCGAGCGCGTAGACGAGGAGGCGCAGGTCCTCGATCGGGTTCCAGTCGCGCTCGGGCACGCGGACGAACCCGAACCGCTCGTACACGCGGTGCGCGGCGTGCATCATCGGCTGCGTCGAGAGCACGATGCGGTGCCGGCCGAGCGCGCGTGACCGTTCGATGCACTCGCGCACCAGCGCGGTCCCGACGCCCTGGCCGCGACCTTCGGGGGCCACCGCCAGCGTGCGGAACTCGGCCTCGTCGGGACCTGCGATGTCGGCGAACCGCCCCTGCGACCCGACGAACGTCACGCCCCCGAGCACGACGCCCGACGCGTCGACGGCCACGAGCACCTCGGCGTGCTCGGCTCGCGAGGCGACGTCGCGCAGCACCGCGAGGTACGGGTCGCCGGAACCGAAGTCGAGCAGGCCGTCGTCGAGGTAGGCCGCGGCCGTGAGGTCGCCGAGCCGGGTGAAGTCCTCGGGCCGGGCGGCGCGGATCGTGAAGGCCATGCCGGGAGTATGCGTCGGTCACCGGACGCGTCGCAGCCGCGTATCGCGCTGCGACCCGGCTCGACGCGTCGGTTCACCGGTGCTCGCTCGCGCCAGACGTGCGCGCTCGCGGCAGGGGTGCGCGCTTGCGCGACGAGTGCGCCCCGCACCGTGCACCGGCGAGGGATACGCGCACTCCTACAGCCGATGCTCACCGGCGGGGGCGAATTGCGCCGTTCTTGCGTGGTTCTTGCGGTTTCGCGGCCGGTGTCTTGCGCGCCGCCCTGAAGAGTTCTCGTCATGAACCTGGTGATTCTCGATGCGGCGGCCTCGTTCGTCGCCGCGTGGCCCCTCATGCTCGTCGGGATCGTCATCGCCGCGCTCGTCGGCAACGCCTTCGTCCGCGGAGGCCGCCGCAGCGACGGGCTGCACGACTGGCGCGGCGACGCCCAGACGCGCACCTGCCGCTCGACGGGGCACCGCTACGTCAAGGACGCCACCGGCTGGTGCTGCTCGCACTGCGGTGACGAGATCCGCCACAACACGCCGAGCCAACGCGTCCGCGAGACCGCGGGCGTCTGAGAACGCGCGCCGAGGGCGGTCAGGCGGTCAGGCGCCAGGCGAGGACGCCGAAGAGCACGCCGAGCGAGTTGGTCGCCCAGTGCATGCCGACGCTCGCGAAGACGCTGCCGCTGCGGCGGCGCAGCTCGCCGGCGACGACGCCGCCGAACGCCGTGAAGAGCACGGTGCCGACGATGACGGCGACCTTGGCCCAGGGTCCGAAGGCGGCGAAGGCGTCGCCGATCGCGGCGTTGCCGGTGGCCGAGGCCGCGGCGGGCAGCACGTGCCACAGGCCGAAGAGCATCGAGGAGCCGAGGAGCACCTGCCACATCCGCGCGTGCCGCGACAGGAACCCCCAGAGCACCGAGCGGAAAGCGACCTCCTCGAGCAGCACCGTGCCGAGCGGGATCATGACGAACGCGGTGAGCAGGGCCGACGCCGGCGGCAGGTGGTAGCGGGCGTCGAGGAAGGCGCTGCGGGTCGACGGCATGAGGATGCCGGCGAGGTACACGAGCCCGACGACGCCGATGACGCCGAGGCCCCAGCGGATGCCACGGGCGTGGGTGCGGCGCGCCAGGCCGAGCTGGTGCCAGGTCAGACCCTGCCAGCGCGCGAACGCGATGAGCACGACCGCACCGACCGGGCCGAGCCACATGGTGTCCCAGCCGAGCAGGTGGTTGGCGAGGTTGACGCCGACGAGGGCGAAGACGACGGCCACGGTCGAGGCGAGCCGGGCGCGTCGGCCTCGGGCGATGAGCCGGAGGCGACGGGCGCGAACGACCTCGTGCGGCTCGTGGTGCGCGCGGCGCACGTACGGCCGGTGCGACCGGAGCGTGGAGACGCCGTCAGCGCGGGGTGCGGCGACGGCGTCGGGGCTCAGGGTCGGGGCGGTCATCCCCTCGAGGATGACACGAGATCCTGTGTCCGTTCTGTGCTTCACACAGCGATCGTGACCTGTTCCTCACTCACGGGCCTCGCGCGTCACACCCGCCTCACGCGTGGGGTCCGCCCCCGGACGAACCGGGGCGAAGGCGACCATCGGCAGCTGTGAGACGAGGCGCCGCCGAGCGTCGGGCGATCCGTCGTAGCGCCATCCGGCGAGCGAGGTCAGGTACGGACGCAGCACCGGGCGCAGCACCGGGTGGCGCCGCTCGTAGCCGGCCAGCACCTCGACCGCCTCCTCGAGGTCGAGCACCCGCACCGACGCCGGCCGGGGCCCGTGGGCGAACTCGACACGGGCCGAACCGGCGGCGCGGACGTTGCGCAGCCAGTCGGCCGCGTGCCCGTAGCCGGCCATGACGACCGCCTCGCCGGTGGCCGGGTCGTACTGCAGGGCCTCGAGCACCGC
>JAEXXY010000087.1 GCA_023451855.1 Actinomycetes bacterium | reverse complement strand
GCCGGGGTCCTCGCCCTGTCGGCCCTCGCGGCGACCGGTGGGCAGCTGCGAGCCGGCGCGCGCAAGGCCCGCGACCTCGTCCTGCCCCGACCGGCCAGCGCGGCCAAGGCGTTCCCGACCGGCCTCGACGGCCAGGTCAGGGGCATCACCCCGCTGCGCACCCCGACCGAGAAGTTCTACCGGGTCGACACCAACCTCACCGTGCCCCAGGTCGACGTCGACACGTGGACGCTCGAGGTCGACGGCATGGTCGAGCGCCCCTTCACCATGACCTTCGCCGAGCTGTCGGCGATGCCGCTCATCGAGCGCGACATCACGATGACGTGCGTGTCCAACGAGGTGGGCGGCGGCTACGTCGGCGCCGCCCGCTGGCTCGGCGTCCGGCTCACCGACGTGCTCGACCGCGCCGGCATCAAGGGCGACCCCGACCAGGTCTTCAGCACCGCCGTCGACGGGTTCACCATCAGCACCCCGCTCGCCGCCGTCCGTGACGGGCGCGACGCGATGATCGCCATCGGCATGAACGGCCAGCAGCTGACCGACGTGCACGGCTTCCCCGCCCGGCTCATCACGCCGGGCCTCTACGGGTTCGTCGGCGCGACGAAGTGGCTGGCCAGGCTCACCCTGACCACCTACCAGCAGGACCAGGCGTACTGGACCCAGCGCCAGTGGGCCACCGACGCCCCGATCAAGACGAGCGCGCGCATCGACACCCCGGCGCCGCTGTCGACGATCCGGGCCGGACGCGTCGCCATCGGTGGCGTGGCCTGGGCCCAGCACCGCGGGGTCGGCACGGTCGAGGTCAGCATCGACGGCGGCCCCTGGCAGGAGGCGAAGCTCGGCCCCGACGTCGGCGTCGACTACTGGCGCCAGTGGTACCTGCCGTGGGACGCGAGGACCGGCCTGCACCGCCTCGCGGTCCGCGCCGTCGACGAGAAGGGCGCCGTGCAGACCGCCGAGCGGGCACGCCCGTTTCCCAACGGCTCCAGCGGGATCCAGGAGGTCGTCGTCACCGTCGCGTGACGCCGACTCGTCTCGCCACCCATCCGCACATTCCCGAACTTCTTGCAGCCCAGACCAATCCACCCAGCGCACGACACCGAACGACTGATGACCATGCACCACCTCTCAAGGAGCAGATCGTGAACAAGACCCGCACCGGCCTCGTGGCCCTCGCCCTCGCCGTCCCGCTGGCCCTGTCGGCCTGCGGCAGCAACACGGACAACACCACGACCTCCGCCGGCGCCTCGACGCCGGCGGCGACGAGCTCGGACGCCATGACCCCGTCCGACACCATGACGTCCTCGAGCGACACGTCCGCCGACCCGGCCTCGCAGGTCTTCGGATCCGCTTGCGGCGCCGTGCCGAAGGACGGCAAGGGCTCCTTCCAGGGCATGGCCACCGACCCGGTCGCCACCGCCGCGAGCAACAACCCGCTGCTGTCGACGCTCGTCACCGCCGTCAAGACGGCCGGCCTCGTCGACACCCTGAACGCGGCCCCCGAGGTGACCGTCTTCGCGCCGACGAACGACGCGTTCGCGAAGATCCCGGCCGCCGACCTCAAGAAGGTCCTCGCCGACAAGCCGACGCTGACCAAGATCCTCACCAACCACGTCGTCGCGGGCAAGCTCCCGCCGGACCAGCTCGCCGGTGACCACAAGACGCTCGCCGGCACGACGATCACCGTCAAGGGCTCCGCCGCGGAGGACTTCACCGTCGGCAAGGCGAACGCGAAGGTCCTGTGCGGCAACGTACCGACCGCCAACGCGACCGTCTACATCATCGACTCCGTCCTCATGCCCTGAGCGCCGACGGCAGCGACGGGACAGTGACGTGATCGGACCGACCGAGGGACCACAATGGACCCCATGACACGGTTCCAGGTCGTCCCCTCCGGCGATGACGCGCCGGAGGGGACGCCCCGTCCTGCAGGGCTCGAGGAGCTGCTGCACCGGTCGGCGACCGGCGACGAGTCGGCCTTCGGCGAGCTGTACGACGCCGTCTCGCCGCGCCTGTTCGGCCTCGTCCGGCGGGTGGTGCGCGACCCGGCGCAGTCCGAGGAGGTGACCCAGGAGGTCTTCCTCGAGATCTGGCGGCACAGCGCCCGCTTCGACGCACGTCGGGGCAGCGCCCTGTCGTGGATGCTGACCATCGCCCACCGCAAGGCCGTCGACCGGGTGCGCTCCTCCGAGGCGGCGCGCACCCGCGACGAGTCGTGGGGCGCCTCGCACCAGGACGTCGACCACGACGCCACGGCCGAGGCCGCGGTGGCACGGCTCGACGCCGAACGCGTCCACCAGGCGCTCGGGACGCTGACCGACGCCCAACGGGGGGCCCTCGAGCTCGCCTACCTGTCCGGCTACACCCATACGGAGGTGGCCGCGATGCTCGACCTGCCGCTCGGCACCGCGAAGACGCGGATCCGGGACGGTCTCATCAGACTCCGAGACACGATGGGGGTGACCTCATGAGCGACGACATCCACGCACTCTCGGGTGCGTACGCCGTCGACGCGCTCGCCGACGTCGAGCGCGCCCGCTTCGAGCGCCACCTCGCCGGCTGCACCGCCTGCCAGGCCGAGGTGGGCAGCCTCGTGGCAGCCGCTGCCGAGATGTCAGCGCTGACCGAGCTCGCCCCTCCGCCGTCGCTCAAGGCGCGCGTCATGGCCGACATCTCGCGCGTGCGTCCGCTGCCGCCGCTCACGGCGCCCGACGCGCCTGACGCGCCTGACACGTCGACCGAGGC
>JAEXXY010000490.1 GCA_023451855.1 Actinomycetes bacterium | reverse complement strand
CGACGCCGTGGTGCCCTCGAGGATCTTCAGGAGCGCCTGCTGGACGCCCTCACCGGAGACGTCGCGCGTGATCGACGGGTTCTCGCTCTTGCGGGCGATCTTGTCGACCTCGTCGATGTAGATGATCCCGGTCTCGGCCTTCTTGACGTCGTAGTCCGCGGCCTGGATGAGCTTGAGGAGGATGTTCTCGACGTCCTCGCCGACGTAGCCGGCCTCGGTCAGGGCCGTGGCGTCGGCGATGGCGAAGGGCACGTTGAGCATCTTCGCGAGCGTCTGGGCCAGGTAGGTCTTGCCGGAGCCGGTCGGGCCGATGAGCAGGATGTTGCTCTTGGCGATGTCGACGTGCTCGTCGTCGCGCTTGGGGCCCTCACCGGCCTGGATGCGCTTGTAGTGGTTGTAGACCGCGACGGCGAGGGCCTTCTTGGCGGTGTCCTGGCCGACGACGTAGTTCTGCAGGAAGTCGAAGATCTCACGCGGCTTGGGCAGGTGGTCGAGGCCCAGCTCGCTGTTCTCGGCGAGCTCCTCCTCGATGATCTCGTTGCAGAGGTCGATGCACTCGTCGCAGATGTACACCCCGGGCCCGGCGATGAGCTTCTTGACCTGCTTCTGGCTCTTTCCGCAGAACGAGCACTTGAGCAGGTCCCCGCCTTCTCCGATTCGTGCCACCGATTCGCTCCTGGTCGCTCGACCTCGGGTGCCGGATGCGCCCGAGCGTCCCCACTCCCCGCGGGGTCGCCTCTATTAGACGACGGCGGGGGGCGCCCCCGCTCGCGCAACGCCGTTTGTCCGCTGATGGCTGACAAACGACGCCGGTGTCAGTTGAACGGCGTTCCAGCCGAATCGACGCAGGTCAGCGGGTCGAGCGGCCCGTCTCGACGCGTCGGGCCCGGGCCTCGACGCGCGCCCGGCGCAGGACGACGACGGCTGCGAGGAGCAGCGCGAGAGCCAGCGCGGCGCCCATGAGGGCGGTCACAACGGCAGCCGGACCCCACCCCGAGCCGAGGTCGATCGGCGCGTATCCGGGCAGCGCCGTCGCAGTCTGGCCTTCCGCAGGGGCGTGCCCCGGCCCGGCCGCCATCACAACAAGGGGCCACGTGGCGCGATGCCGCGCCACGGCTGGCCAGTCCACCACGACAAGCCGCCACATGGCGTCCTGATGTGGCCCGCCACGCCCTCCGACCGCGACAAGCGGCCACGTGGCGCCCTGACGAGGGTGTGGATGGAGGCTCGGCGGACGTCTCCCCTGCGCGAGCATCGGGCCATTCCGGCACACCGTCGCCACAGACCTGGCCGTCCCCGCCTGACGACGCCACCAGGTCGGTTGTCGGGCCGTCGGACGCGGGCCGGACGCGACAACGCGCCACATGGTGGCTTGTCGCCCTCGAGGTGGGGCTCGTCAGGCGGAGGTGAGGTCGCGGACGATCGCGACGTACTGCTCCTCGGCGGCCTCGGGAGACGTGCCGGACAGCTTCGCCCACGCGTCGTACTTCGCCCGGCCGACGGGGTTCATCATCCCGGGCCGGGAGCCGCTCACATCGCCCTCGGTGACCTGCTTGAACAGGCCGTAGAGCGTCAGCTTGACGTCGTTGCCGGGGTCGGTCGTCAGGCCCTTGACCGCCTCGACCGCCTGCTCGAACTGCGCACTCGCCATGTCTGCTCCTCCGATCGGCGCGCCACCCGGACGCCACCCATCCAAGCAGGTACGCGAAGGGCCGGGTCCAGCCGGACCCGGCCCTTCGCGTCGACACGCGTCGATGAAGTGGTGTCAGACCTCGAGCGAGGCCTTGCGCGAGGCGAGCACCTCGTCGATGAGGCCGTACTCCTTGGCGTCGGCCGCCCCGAGGATCTTGTCGCGCTCGATGTCCTGGCGGACCTGGTCGGAAGTGCGGCCGGTGTGGTGGGCCATGGTGTCCTCGAGCCAGGTGCGCATGCGCAGCACCTCGTTGGCCTGGATCTCGATGTCCGAGGCCTGCCCGTAGTCGCCGCCCGAGAGCGCCGGCTGGTGGATGAGGATGCGGGAGTTCGGCAGGGCGAACCGCTTGCCCGGCGCACCGGCGCCGAGGAGCACGGCCGCGGCCGAGGCCGCCTGCCCGATGCAGAACGTCTGGATGTCGGGGCGGACGAACTGCATCGTGTCGTAGATCGCGGTCATCGCCGTGAACGAGCCACCGGGGCTGTTGATGTACATGAGGATGTCGCGGTCGGGGTCCAGCGACTCGAGCACGAGCAGCTGGGCGATGATGTCGTCGGCCGACGCGTCGTCGACCTGCACGCCGAGGAAGATGATGCGGTCCTCGAAGAGCTTGTTGTAGGGGTCGGAACGCTTCATCCCGTAGGAGGTGCGCTCCTCGAACTGCGGCAGGATGTAGCGGCTCGAGGGCTGCGCCACGGCGAGACGGTTCGTGGGTTCGATCATCATGGTGTTCTCCAAAGTCCTTGCAGCCGTGGTCAGTTGGCGTCCGGCTTGGCGTCGGCAGACCCGACACCGCGCCCCTCGACGGCCTGGTCGGAGCGGCTGAAGACGTGGTCGACGAAGCCGTACTCCTTAGCCTCCTCCGCGCTGAACCAGCGGTCGCGGTCGGAGTCCTTCTCGATCTGGTCGACGGTCTGGCCGGTGTGCTCGGCGATGAGCTGCGCCATCTGCTTCTTGACGTAGAGCATCTGCTCGGCCTGGATCTTGATGTCGGTCGCGGTGCCGCCGATGCCGCCCGAGGGCTGGTGCATCATGACGCGGGCGTGGGGCGTGGCGTAGCGCTTGCCCTTCGTGCCGGCCGACAGGAGGAACTGGCCCATCGAGGCGGCCATGCCCATGGCGACGGTCGCGACGTCGTTGGGGATCCAGTTCATCGTGTCGAAGATGGCCATGCCGGCCGAGATCGAACCACCGGGGCTGTTGATGTAGAGCCAGATGTCCTTCTCGGGGTCCTCGGCCGACAGCAGCAGCAGCTGCGCGGCGATGGCGTTCGCGTTGTCGTCGCGCACGTCGGACCCGAGGAAGATGATCCGCTCCTTGAGCAGGCGGTTGTAGATGTGGTCGTCGAGACCACCCGGCTGGCCGTTGCCGTTGGCGGAGATGTCCGAGTTCACCATGTCTCCATCGTCGAAGTTGTCCGGTCGCGGTGCCGTCCTCGACCCCTTTGGTCGGGGCCTCGGTCCGGTCATCGGCCGGCTCGTCACTGACCCTAACGCGCGGCCCCCGGACCAGATTTCCCGATTCGGCTCCTGTTCGCCGTGAGCGCACAAACCTGAGCGCCCCCGGCGCAAGCCGAAGGCGCTCAGGTCATCGACGCGTGTCGACGCGCCCCGACGCGTCACTCGCCCCGGCCGTTGTCCTGCCCGGACTCCCCCGCGGCGCTCGCCTGGTCGGCCAACTGCTCGGCCTGCTGGTCCGTCGCGTCCTGGGCGGCGTCGAGCGCACCCTCGCGCGGCTCGGCACTCGGGGTGCTGCCGTCGGCGTTGCCGCGCTCCACGTCCTCGTGGGTCGCCGCGCCGGACGCGTCGGACGGGCTGCCGTCGGAGGTGCCGCTCGTCGTGGCGGAGGTGGTGGCCGACGTGCCCTCGCCACCCGATCCGTCGGGGCGCTCGCTGTTGATGTCGCTGTCGGTCAGGCCGGGTGCGTTCTCGTCGTGGGTGCTCATGGCCGTCCCGTACCCAGACTGTCCGGGCCGTGGGCGGCCCGGGTAGGACGAACGGCCGGCCACGTGCGGGGACCGGCCGTTCGTCTGTGAGGAAGGGGACGCGTCAGGCGTCGGTCTTCTCCTCGGTGACCTCGGTGGCCTCGGTGGCCTCGGCGGCCTCGGCGACGGGCGCCTCGTCCTCGTCACCCTCGGAGCCCGGGACGGCCTCGTTGAGGTCGACCGTGTTGCCGGCGGTGTCCTTGACGGAGACCTTCTCCAGGACCGTGGCGAGCGCCTTGCGGCGCGCGACCTCGGAGACCATCGCGGGGATCTGGCCGTCCTTGTCGATCTGCTGGGCGAAGGCGTTGGGGTCCATGCCGTACTGCTGCGAGCTCATGACGAGGAACTCGATGAGCTCCTGCTGCTGGACCTGGACCTCCTCCTTCTCGGCGATCGCGTCGAGGAGCAGCTGGGTGCGCAGGCCCTTGCGGGTGCTCTCGTCGACCTCGGCGCGGTGCTCGTCGTCCTCGAGACGGCCCTCGCCCTCGAGGTGGTTGTGGACCTCGGCCTCGACGACACCCTCGGGCACCGGGACCTCGACCTTCTCGAGCAGCGCGTCGAGGAGCTGGTCGCGGGCGGCGACGCCCTGAGCGAACTTCGCGTCAATCTCGGCCTTCTGGGCCAAGTCGGCCTTGAGGTCGTCGAGCGTGTCGAACTCCGAGGCCAGCTGGGCGAACTCGTCGTCGAGCTCGGGCAGCTCGCGCTCCTTGACGGCCGTGACCGTGACGGTGCACTCGGCGTCCTGGCCCTCCTGGTCGCCGCCGGCGAGCGGAGCGGTGAAGGTCTTGGTCTCGTCGGCGCTCATGCCGACAAGGGCCTCGTCGAGGCCGTCGAGCATGTTCTTGCTGCCGACCTCGTAGGAGACGCCCTTGACCGCGTCGATCTCCTCGCCGTCGATCTCGGCGGACAGGTCGATGGAGACGAAGTCGCCGTCCTGGACGGAACGCTCGACGCCCTTGAGGGTGCCGAAGCGGGCGCGGAGGTCGTCGAGGCGCTTGGTGACCTCGTCGTCGGAGACGGTGGCCTCGTCGACGGTCAGTTCGATGTCGGAGAAGTCGGGAAGCTCGATCTCGGGGCGCTTGTCGACCTCGGCGGTGAAGCTGAAGTCCTCGCCGTCCTTGGCCGGCACCTTGAGGTCGGTGATCTCCGGCTGGCCGAGCGGGCGGACCTCGTTGGCCTCGAGTGCCTGGCCGTAGAAGGTCGGCAGGGCGTTGTTGACGGCCTCCTCGAGGACGGCCGCCCGGCCGACGCGCTGCTCGATGATGCGCGCGGGGACCTTGCCCTTGCGGAAGCCGGGGACCTGGATGTGCTCGCCGATGTGCTGGATGGCCGCATCGAGGCTCGGCTTGAGCTCCTCGAACGGGACCTCGACGGTCATCTTGACCCGGGTCGGGCTGAGGGTCTCGAGGGCACTCTTCACTGCGGGGTACTCCATCTTGGGCGGTTGGGGGGTCGGCGCGCTTTTCGACGGTGGCGCCGACGCTGGACAGGGAACCGACGCACCATGCTATCGGCCGCACGACGGATGGCTAAATGCGCCGACGCCAGCCCTCCCGCGCTCGCCTATGCTCGGGGCCCATGAGCGAGTCGCCGGCCCCGTCGCCCAGCCCGTCGGACCCGACGCACCCGGTGCCGTCCAGCGCCCTCGGGACGCTGCGGACGGTGCAGATGGTCTCGGGCATGGTCGGCATCGGAGCGCTGATGCTCTCGGCGGTGCGCATCGCCGTCGACCCGGCCGCCCCGATGCCGTCGTGGCCCGCCGTCGCGGTCGTGCTCGTCGTGCTCGTGGGGTCGGCCGTGCTCGTGCGCCGGTTCGGCTACACGGTGCCGGCGCTCCCCCTGGGGCTGCCGCGCGAGAACGCCGAGGCGACGAGCCTGCGGTACTTCACCTCGACGACGATCCTGCGCACCGCCTTCGCGGAGGCGCCCGTGCTCGTGGCCTTCGCCGTGTCGTTCGTCTTCACGCCGCACACGTGGCTGACGCTGCTCATCGCCCTGCCGGGCGGGCTCGCACTCTTCTGGCTGCACGCCTGGCCCTCGCCCCGCACGGCCGCAGCCGTCGAGGTGGGCCTCGAGGCCGGGGGCGCGGAGTCCTACCTGTCCGAGGCGCTCGGCTTCCGGGCGGGCTGAGCCGACCGGGCGCGTCACCCCCGACGCGTCACGCACGAGCCGTCACCCGGTGACGGTGCCGCCGCTACGCCAGTAGGAGCCCTCGGCCCGGTCGAGGAAGCCCTCCTCGACGAGGTAGCGGCGCAGGGCCGCGACGTCGGGGTGGTAGGCCCGGAGCGTGTTGTTGACCTCGGTCTCCTCGTAGCGGTGACCCGGCTCGAACTGCTGGGCCAGCAGGTCGAGGACGACGAGCCGCTTGCGGATCTTCGTCGGGATGGCGGTGAGCGAGCCGTCGGGGGCGAGGAAGGCGTGCAGGACGGCGTCGCGGTCGCGGAGGGCGTCCTGGAGGTCGGGGCGGAACACGCGTCAACCGTAGGAGTCGCGCCCGGGGAGGTGCCACTGGCTTTCTGGAGCGGGCGACGAGAATCGAACTCGCGTAATCAGTTTGGAAGACTGAGGCTCTACCATTGAGCTACGCCCGCAGGAGCGCTGGTCGATGCCTGCGATCCGAGGCGCTAGCCTACTGGTTCGCGCCCCGTCCGCCGAATTCGACCCGCTGCCAGCGGGTTTGTCGCGTCGGCGGGCGCGAACGGGGCATGGCGCAGCTTGGTAGCGCGTCCGCTTTGGGAGCGGAAGGTCGCAGGTTCAAATCCTGTTGCCCCGACGTCACGAAAGGCCGGGCTGGAAGCGACGGAGTCGCTCCAGCCCGGCCTTTCGCTCGTCGGGGCGCGAGGATGCCGGGAGGCCCAGTCGGAAGCTCTGCTCAGGACGAAGCCATCGGCACGAGGTCGAGGCGCAGCTCGTTGATCGTGCGGCCGGCGCGCCGGCCCTTGGCCTCGAACCCGTCGCCCGGGCGCCATGCGGGGCGCTCGACGCGCCGGGCGGTGAAGCGCGGGTGGGCGGCGACCTCCTCGAGGACGTGCTCGGCGTAGAAGTCCTGGTCGGTGGCGACGAGGACGTGGCCGCCCGGCTTGAGGACGCGGGCGAGCAGGTCGAGGTTGGTCGGGCTGACGAAGCGTCGCTTGGTGTGCTTCGTCTTGCGCCACGGGTCGGGGAAGAAGAGGTGGACGGCGTCGAGGGCGGCGTCGCCGACGCGCTCCTCGAGGAAGACGACGGCGTCGCCGACCTCGACCCGGAGGTTGGGCACGCCGGCCTCCTCGGCGTCGGCGAGCATGCGGGCGATGCCGGGGGTGTGCACGTCCATGGCGAGCAGGTCGTGCTCGGGGTGGCTGGCGGCGTAGGCGATGGCGGCGTGCCCGTGGCCGCAGCCGATCTCGAGGACGACGGGGGCGAGGCGCCCGAACGCGGCAGCGGGGTCGAACCGGCCCGGCGGGAGCGCCCGCGCGGGCGCCAGGGTCTGCATCCGCTCGAGGGTCAGCGTCGACAGCCGCCCGCGGCGCACGAAGCTGCGCACGCGGGCGGGGCTGACGCCCTCGGGC
>JAEXXY010000120.1 GCA_023451855.1 Actinomycetes bacterium | reverse complement strand
CAGCTCGACCGCTCACGGCGCGAGGCCACCGAGGTCCAGCGGCTGCGCGAGGCCGGACGCGTCACGGGCACGACGGTCACCGTGGAGGACGCCTGGGCCGCGGTCACCAACGCCCGGGCGCTGAGCGGCATCTGGACCGAGGAGCTGCTCGGGCCGGTCGAGTCGCTGCGCCTGCACGACGAGGAGCACGGCACCGCCTACCTGTCCACCGTCGCCGCCTGGCTCGACCACCCCGGCGACCCGCGGGCCGCCGCCAGAGCGGTGCACGTGCACCCCAACACGCTGCGCTACCGGATGCAGCGGCTGTCCGACGTCGTCGACCTCGACCTGCACGACCCCGAGACGCGCCTCGCGCTGCGCCTGCAGCTGCGTGCCCTGGGCCACTGACGCGTCAGCACCGGCCGTCCGCACCACGCCGGCCCGGTGCGGCGCTAGCGTGGCGCCGTGCCGACGAGCGACGACGCCCATCCCGACGCCGACACCGATGCCGACGCCGTCGTCGCCGGGGTGGAGGAGCCCGACGACGCCTCGGAGGCGCGGCTGGGCGAGGAGGAGTTCCAGCGCATCTACGGCCCGATCGACCCGCTGACGCCGGTGGAGGCTCGTGACGTGCTCGCCGGGCTGGATGCGCCGTGGTGGGTGGCGGGCGGTTGGGCGATCGAGGCCTTCACGGGGGTGTCACGCCATCACGAGGACATCGACCTGTCGGTCTTCCGGCGCGACCTGCCGGCCCTGCGCCGACATCTCGGCGACCGGTTCCACCTCTGGTCCGCGAGCGACGGCGGCCTGCTGCACCTCGCCTCCGGGCGAGCGATGCCGGAGGACTCGGAACAGGTCTGGTTCCGCGAGCACGCGCTGGCGCCCTGGCGCGGCGAGGTGCTCCTCAACGCCGACGTCGAGGGTCGCTGGCGGTCCAAGCGCGACGCGTCCTTCGTCGCCCCGCTCGACGACGTCACCTGGGTCCGCGACGGCATCCGCTACCTGCGACCCGAGCTGGTACTCGTCCACAAGGTGGCATCCGGCCGGGCCAAGGACGACGCCGACCTCGACGCCGCGCTGCCGCTCCTCGATGAGGCCGGCCGCGACCTGCTCGCGCGGTTCGTCGCCGAGCACGCGCCCGGCCACCCGTGGCGCGACCGGCTGCACTGACGCGTCAGTCGCCCAGCTCGACGAGGCCGTCCGCCCCGACGCGGAAGCTCGGGTTGTGCACGAAGTCCCAACGGAACCCGTCGGGGTCGGCGACGCAGGCACTGGTGCCGCCCCACTCGCGTCGGGCCGGCGTCGTGATGCTTGTGGCCCCGGCTGCGACGGCGGCGTCATGGAGGCGCGCGACGTCGGACGCGTCGGCGACGTTGTGCCCCAACGACATCGGGGGCGCTTGGGTGCCGTGGCCCACGTCGCCGTACTCGCTCGGCATCGACGTGACGTTCCACAGCGCGAGGAGCTGGCCCGGGGCGCACTGGACGAAGGCGATCTCGCCGGGCAGGTGCAGGACGGACCGGAAACCGAGGCCGTCGACGTAGAAGGCGCGCGACACCTCGACGTCGCGGACCCCGAGGGTGATGGCGCTGATGTCCGGAGTCGTCATCCCCCGACCCTAGGACGCACCACCGACGGCGCAGCGGGCCTCAGCCCGGGACGGACCGTCCTGCCGTGCCCGGGAAAAAGTGAGGGAGGGGCACCACGAAGCACCCCTCCCCCGTGTCATCGACCGGTTCCCCCTGGTCCCGGCCGGTCAGTGCCCACCGCCGAGGAGCTCGCGGACCTCGGACTCGCGGTACCGGCGATGACCGCCGAGCGTGCGGATCGAGGTGAGCTTGCCGGCCTTGGCCCAGCGGGTGACCGTCTTGGGGTCCACCCGGAAGAGGGCCGCGACCTCTGCAGGCGTGAGCAGCTTTTCCGTGTCGTGCCGATCCTGAGTCGTCATTGTCATATCCCCACCACCCTGTCGCTAGGTGCAGCGACACGCATGTGCCCCAACCGGGGCTCAGTAAAGCAAGGGTAAAGTCTCGAGCGGCTGAATGGCAGTTAAACCCCGAAAAGTCTCAAATCGACGCGCGATCCGGAGCGATGGTGTATACCACGCGGAGGTCACCACCGGGGCACGACGCCTGCCTGTGACGTCGCCAGGCCGCATCCGGCCTGCGCCTGCGTGGGGGCCAGCGCGTCCGGCGTCCGACGTGGCGTGCGTCACGTCGCCGCGAGGATGCCTGGCGTCGCGTGGGCCGCCGGCAGCCCGCCCCGGTCGCGTCATCGTCCCGTGAGCCTCGTGTCATCGGCTCGTCACCGCGCCCGGCCCGCGTCGCCGCCGACTCGTCCCCGGGTCGTCGGCATCGCCCGCGGAATGCCGGGGTGGGCGCGGGCGCGATTTGCCTCACTCATGTAGCGTTAGCACCACGAGAACACACACATTCCCGGGACCGCTACGCAGACATCGACGAGCCATCCGGCTCTTCGAGGCGCGATGCCGTCCCGGCACGACGCACGAGGGGGTCACGCCATGGGGCGCGGCCGAGCCAAAGCCAAGCAGACCAAGGTCGCACGGCAGCTCAAGTACTACACACCTGACACGGACTTGAGCGCGCTGGAGCGTGAGCTGCACGGACCGTCGCAACGCGACGTCTCCAACCAGCCACAGTCCGTCGACGACGAGTACGACGAATACGGGAAGTGGGTCTCGGGCGAGCGCTGAGCTCGTCCTCCCTCTTCCGTCTGCACCTCGTGCGTCGGGTGTTCCCACCCGGCGCGCGATCGGTGCTGAGATCTAGTCAGTTGACACCCGCCGCCCGGCACCAGTGGCCGGGTCGCGTCTGAGTGACACCTGGATGCCCGCACACCCTTCATGGTGTGCGGGCTTCGTCATCCACCGGGGCACGCCGTGCCACCCTGTGTAGCCGTGTCGTCGGCCCCGTTGGCGCCAAGCAGCGCCGCCGGACGTCAGGGCGCCGGGTGCTGCCCGACGACCTGCACGGCGCCGCCGTCGACGCCCTTGGCGCCACGGACCACCTCGACGTCGCGCTCGAGCAGGCCCTTCGAGGACGCGGACTCCTCCGTCGTCACCGCGCCGAGGCGCCAGGCCCGGATGCCCGCTGCCTCGCTCAGCTCGATGGCGCGGTCGGCGTGGGCCTCGGGCAGCACGGCCACGAAGCCGACGCCCTGGTTGAGGGTGCGCTCGATGTCGGCCTGCGGCACGCGTCCGAGGTCCTGGACGGTGCGGAAGACCGCGGGCGGCGTCCACGTCGAGCGGTCGAGGCGGGCGAACACACCCGTGGGCAGGACGCGTGCCAGGTTGGCCGCGAGCCCCCCACCGGTGACGTGGCTCAGGGCGTGCATCTGCACGCCGTCGTCGCCGATGATCGACAGCAGCGGCTTGGTGTAGAGGCGGGTCGGCTCGAGCAGTTCCTCGCCGAGGGTGCGGCCGAAGTCGTCGACGTGCCGGTCGAGGGCCCAGCCGGCGCTCGAGATGACGCGTCGCACGAGGCTGTAGCCGTTGCTGTGCAGGCCGCTGCTCGCCAGAGCCACGACGACGTCGCCGTCGGCCACCCGCTGCGGGCCGAGCACGTCCGCGAACTCGACGACACCGGTGGCCGCGCCCGCGACGTCGTACTCGTCGGGCTCGAGCAGGCCCGGGTGCTCGGCGGTCTCACCACCGACGAGGGCCACGCCCGCCTCCTCGCAGGCACGGGCGATACCGCCGACGATGGCGGCGATGCGCTCGGGCACGACCTTGCCCGTGGCGATGTAGTCGGTCATGAAGAGCGGTTCGGCCCCGCAGACGACGATGTCGTCGACGACCATGCCGACGAGGTCGAAGCCGATGGTGTCGTGCCGGTCGAGGGCCTGGGCGATGGCGACCTTGGTGCCGACGCCGTCGGTGCTCGTGGCGAGGATCGGCCGGGTCATGCGCGCGATGGCGCTGGCGTCGAACATCCCGGCGAAGCCGCCGAGCCCGCCGACCACCTCGGGTCGGGTCGCGCGACGGACCGACTCCTTCATCAGCTCGACGGCCTTGTCACCCGCCTCGACGTCCACTCCTGCTGAGGCATACGTGATGGGGGCGTCGCTCACGGCCCCCAGCCTACCGGCGCCGCTCCTCCCCTCCGATTCGAGGTATTCAGCGACCAGATGCGGTCGTGGATCACCTCGAACCGGCTGTCCACACCCCGGGAACTCGCGTGAACCTCATCCACAGCAGCGCGAGGGCGGGTTCCTCTCCCTCAGACAGCCGTCCACATTCGAGGTCGTGAACGGTGCAGAGCGACGGGCCCGGGCCCGGACGGTGGCGGCGGAGACCGGAGGGGTCGCCTCGCGCGACGCCTTGCAAGCCGCGGGACTGAGCTACGTGGACATCCGAACCGAGCTCCGGGCGGGCCGCTGGAGGTGCCACGGACTCCAGACGGTTGCGACGCACACGGGTCCGCTCGACGACGACGCGCGCCGCTGGTGCGCCATCTGGGAGACCGGCATCGGGGTCGCGGTTCTCGACGGGGTCACTGCCCTCCAGCTCGCCGGCCTGCGGAACTTCGTCGACGACCAGGTGCACGTCTCGGTGCTGCACACCGCGTCGGTCAAGCGTCTGCCGAACGTCCGTCTCCACAAGGTGATCCGGCGGCTGCCGGACGAGCTCGCGGCTTCTGACCTGCCGCGCACGAGACCGGAGGTTGCTGCTTTGCGCGGTGCGTCATGGGCGACGTCAGATCGACAGGCGGCGCTGGTCCTGCTCATGACGGTGCAGCAGAGGCTCGCGACACCTCTGCAGATGCTGGAGGTCACGGCTCGAATGCCGGGTCGCCGACGCCGCGGGTTCGTCAAGAGGGTTCTTCTCGACGCCGCCGACGGCGTGCAGTCCCTGGGCGAGCTCGACTTCGCCCGAATGTGCCGCACCCGAGGGGTGCCCGAGCCCAGCAGGCAGGTCGTACGACGCGGTCCTCGAGGCCGGATCTACCTCGACGTGCGGTGGGAGGCGTCTCGTCTCGTGGTGGAGATCGATGGCGCCCAGCATCGCGAGGGGCTCAACGCCACCGCGGACAACCTGAGCCGCAACGCAGTCACGCTCACAAACGACCGCGTCCTCCGGATCGACCTGGTCGGGCTGCGGCTGTACGAGGACGAGTACCTGCAGCAGGTCCGCCTCGGCCTGTCCCTTTGAGTCAGTCGAGGTATTCGGCGACCACATACGGTCGCGGATTACCTCGAACCGGGACCTCAGGGGTGCTGGAGGGCGTTCTCGCCGCCGGCGGAGACGCCGAGCGTGACGCCCTCGACGTCGACGGACCGGTCGTGGCCGGTGCGGACCGTCAGCGGGAGCGTCTCGAGCACGTGCTTGCCGATCTGGCCGTCCTCGGGCAGCTCGATGGGGTAGCGACCGGTGAAGCACGCGGAGCACAGCTGCTCCGCGGGCTGCTGGGTGGCCCCGATCATGCCCTCCTCGGAGATGTAGCCGAGCGAGTCGGCGCCGATCGAGGCGCGGATCTCCTCGGTGCCGAGGCCGGTGGCGATGAGCTCGGCGCGCGTCGCGAAGTCGATGCCGTAGAAGCACGGCCACTGCACGGGCGGCGAGGAGATGCGCACGTGCACCTCGGCGGCTCCGGCCTCGCGGAGCATCCGGATCTGGGCGCGCTGGGTGTTGCCGCGCACGATCGAGTCGTCGACGACGACGAGACGCTTGCCGCGGATCGTGTGCTCGAGCGGGTTGAGCTTGAGCCTGATGCCGAGCTGGCGCAGCGTCTGCGACGGCTGGATGAAGGTGCGTCCGACGTAGGCGTTCTTGACGAAGCCCTGCCCGAACGGGATGCCCGACTCCTGCGAGTAGCCCACGGCCGCAGGCACGCCCGACTCGGGCACACCGATGACGAGGTCGGCGTCGACGGCGTGCTCGCGGGCCAGGACGCGGCCCATCTCGACGCGCGCCTCGTGCACGACGCGTCCGCGGATCACGGCGTCGGGACGCGCGAGGTAGACGTACTCGAAGACGCAGCCCTTGGGCTGGGGCTCGGCGAACTTGTGCGAGCGCAGGCCGTTCTCGTCGATGGCGATGAGCTCGCCCGGCTCGACCTCGCGGATGACGGAGGCGCCGATGGTCTGCAGCGCGGCGGTCTCGGAGGCGACGACCCAGCCGCGCTCGAGGCGGCCGAGCGCGAGCGGGCGCACACCCCACGGGTCGCGCGCGGCGTAGAGCGTCTGCTCGTCCATGAAGACGAACGAGAAGGCGCCGCGCAGCTTGGGGAGCAGCTCGAGGGCGGCCTGCTCGGGGGTGCGGTCCTCGTCGGCGGCGAGGAGCGTCGTGACGAGCGCGGTGTCGGAAGTGTTGCCGCGGGCGAGCTCGCCGGTGACGCGGGTGCCGCCGAAGTGCTCGTCGACGAGGGCCCGCAGCTCGACGGTGTTGATGAGGTTGCCGTTGTGGGCGAGGGCCAGCGTGCTGTGGCCGGTGCCTCCGAGGGTCGGCTGCGCGTTTTCCCACGTCGACCCGCCGGTGGTCGAGTAGCGCGTGTGGCCGATGGCGAGGTGGCCGCGCAGCGAGCTGAGGGCGGTCTCGTCGAAGACCTGGCTCACGAGGCCCATGTCCTTGTAGACGAGGATCTTCTCGCCGTCGCCGGTGGCGATGCCCGCCGACTCCTGCCCCCGGTGCTGCAGGGCGTAGAGCCCGAAGTACGTCAGCTTCGCGACGTCCTCTCCCGGGGCCCAGACGCCGAAGACCCCGCAGGCGTCCTGCGGGCCCTTCTCGCCGGAGATGAGGTCATGGTTCAGTCGACCGTCGCCGCGTGCCACCGGCCCAGTGTCGCACAGGCCCGACGGTCCGCCCGACGCGTCTCACCCCGGCCAGCGCCACCCTCCCCAGCCCCGACGCGTCCCGGGCAGCCGCGGTCAGCCGGCGGGTCGGCCCAACGGGAGCGTCGCCAGCACCTCGTACCGGGGGCGCCGGCCGCGGCCCTCACCGAGGTGCGACTCGACGAGAACCACCTCGTCGGCGCGCCACGTCGGCCCCTCGTACGCGTCGAAGGTGCGCAGCCAGCGGGTGGCCTCGGCGGGACGCGGGAAGCGGCCGAGCGTGACGTGCGGGTGGAAGCGGGTGCCGTCGGGCGTGGCACCGGCGCCGTTCGCGGCGCCACGCGTCGCCCGGGCCAGGGCCGTGAGGTCGCCGTGGAGCACCTCGACACCGGCCCACAGGACCCGGGCGGCGTAGGGGTTGGGGAAGACGCCGGCCCCGGACAGCCGCAGCACGAGCGGGTCACGCCGCGACGCGACGGCAGCCAGGGCGTCGGTGAGCTCGTCGAGGCTGCGCTCGGGCACCGCGCCGAGGAAGGCGAGCGTCACGTGCCACTGGTGCCGATCGGTCCAACGCAGCTCGGCGCCCGCCTCGCGGCGGGGCTCGACGTGGGCGGAGAGGTGGTCGAGGGCGGCGTCGGGTGGGACGAGCGCGACGAACAGCCTCATGGCGTGGTCGAACCGGCCGGGGCCGCGGACGCGTCAAGGGCCGCCCCCGAGGCGAGCAGCCCGTCGACGTCGGGCACGCCCCAGGCCGTCAGTGCGGCCCGGGTGTCGGCGCCGACCGGCGAGGGCGGGGTGGTCAGGGCAGCGGGCGTGCGGGAGAACCGCGGTGCCGGCGCCGGCTGGACGACGCCGTGGTGCTCGACGTAGGTGCCGCGGGCGGCCAGGTGCGGATGGGCGGGCGCCTCGGTGTAGGACAGCACCGGCTCGACGCAGGCGTCGGTGCCCTCGAAGAGCGCGGTCCACGCCTCGCGGGTGCGGGTGCGGAACGTGTCGGCGAGGAGGGCACGCAGCGCCGGCCACTCGCTCGGGTCGAGGCGGTTCGGCGCGGCGTCGGTGAGGCCGAGCAGCGCGAGGAACGTGTCGTAGAAGGCCTGCTCGAGCGGACCGACGGCCATCCACCCGCGGTCGCTCGTCTCGTACACGTCGTAGAACGGAGCACCGGTGTCGAGGAGGTTGGTGCCGCGGCGGTCGCTCCAGAGCCCGGCCCCGACGAGGCCGAGGACGAGCGAGGACACGTGCGCCGTGCCGTCGACGATCGCCGCGTCGACGACCTGCCCCTGCCCGCTCGTGCGCGCTTCGAGCAGGGCCGCCAGGACGCCGACGACGAGGTAGAGGGCGCCGCCGCCGAAGTCGCCGACGAGGTTGACCGGCACCTGAGGCGGTTCGCCCGCACGGCCGATGGCGCCGAGCGCGCCCGTGATGGCGATGTAGCCGATGTCGTGGCCCGCGGCCTGCGCGAGTGGGCCGTCCTGGCCCCAGCCGGTCATCCGTCCGTAGACGAGCCGTGGGTTGCGCTCGAGGCACGTGTCGGGCCCGAGACCGAGGCGCTCGGCGACGCCGGGGCGGTAGCCCTCCACGAGCACGTCGGCCTGTTCGACGAGGTGCAGGGCCGTCGCGAGCCCGTCGGGGTGCTTGAGGTCGAGTGCGACCGAGGGGCGACCGCGTCGGAGCAGGTCGTGCTCGGGCTCGAGCGGCACCGGCAGCGACGACAGGCCGGGGCGGTCGACGCGGATGACGTCGGCACCGAGGTCGGCGAGGAGCATCGCCGCGAACGGCGACGGGCCGATGCCGGCCAGCTCGACGACGCGGACACCCGCGAGGGGCCCTCCGCGCGGCGCCGGGCTCACGAGCCGTCGCGACCCGTGCGGTCGAGCAGGAGCGCGATGATGCCGGCCAGGCCCGCGCCGAGGAACACGCCGAGGGCGCCGAGGAACAGGACCGCGGTGCCGACGTCGTAGGACTTCGTCACGGTGTAGCTCGGGCCGCCGGGCTCGCGCAGCCCGATGACGACCCCGATGACGAGCCCGACGAGGGCCCCAGTGACGAGGAAGCGCTTGAAGTTCGGGGTGCGGGGGACGTCGGGACTCACGGTCACAGCGTAAGCGAGCGCAGCGGGAGCAGCCCCTCCAGGTGGGCGCGCTGGCCACTGGCGCGGACCCGGGCGGCGTCGACGGCGTCGTCCCACGACAGGTCGCCGACGGCGAGGCGCAGCCACGTGTCGGCGTCGGTCTCGATGACGTTCGGCGGGGTGCCCCGCCGGTGCACCGGGCCCTCGATGCACTGGGCGGTCCCGAACGGTGGCACCCGCACCTCGACGGTGCGGCCCGGCGCGACCGTGGCCAGCTCCTCGAGCGTGTAGCGC
>JAEXXY010000022.1 GCA_023451855.1 Actinomycetes bacterium | reverse complement strand
CGTCGACGCCGCGTGAGGCCAGGGCGCGCGTGACGGCGCGACCGGTCTTGCCGGCCGCGCCGATCACGAGGGCACGCACGGATCAGACCCAGTCGACGTCTGCAGCCTGCTGACCTGCCGCAAGCGTCGCGTAGCCGGGCCCGCGGTCGAAGAACGGCTGCTCGTCCGCCCGCTCGGCCCGCAGCCGCGTGCGCAGGGCGTCGGACGCGGCGGCGTCGATGGTCGGCTCGTCCTTCGTGCCGTATGCGACCACGCCGTAGTCGCGGCGCGCACCCTCGAACGACACCTTGCCCCACCGCAGGTCGCGCTCGACCTCGTCGTAGGGGCGCTCGAGCGGGTCGCCCCAGCCACCGCCGCCGGTCGTGCGGATGCGGATGACCTGGCCGGCCCTGACCACCTCGGCATCGGCGAGGGCGTCGACGGTGCGCTCGTCGGGTCCACCGACGTCGACGGTCACCTCGAACGGGCGACCGGCCTTGCCACCCTTGACACCCCAGCAGGCGAGGATCGAGCGGTCGGCGATCGACATGAAGTGGGCGTCCTTGAGCATCCGGATGTGCTTCTCGTAACCGAGGCCGCCGCGGTGGCGGCCCGCGCCGCCCGAGTCGACCGCGAGCCCGAGCCGTTCGACGATGAACGGGAACCGGCTCTCGGTGAACTCGGTCGGCAGGTTGCGGCTGTCGGGGACGACGTGGATCGTGTCCTCGCCGTCGGCGTAGTAGCGCCCGCCCGAGCCGCCGCCGAGCACCTCGCGCATGAGGTAGTCGTTGCCGTCGCGGTCCTTGCCGTAGACGCCGGTGTAGCGGATCGTCTCCTGGTCGGCGGGCATCCTGCCGTCGACGGCCTTGGCCACGACGCCGGCGAGCACGCCGAGCAGGCGCAGGATGACGAACGTGCGGGCGTTCGTCGGCGCCGGGTAGATCGGCGTCAGCAGCGTCCCCTTCTTGGGGAACTTCATCTCGATGAGGGGCACGATGCCCTCGTTGACGTCGAGCTCGGCCATCCGCTCGGGGGTGTCGGCGAGGTTGCGCAGGATCGGTGCGAGCCACTTCTTGAGGAAGTTGCCGCCGACATAGTCGCCGCAGTGGTTGATCGGGCCCTTCGCCTGGGGTGCCGTGCCCGTGAAGTCGATGACGAGCTTGGGGCCGCCGTCGCCGGGACCCGGGCCGCCCGTAGACTGCTTGGTCAGCGTGATCCGCTGCGTGTGCAGCTTCGGCTCGTCCACGCCGTCGTGCTCGGCGTAGTCCTCCCAGACGTACGTGCCGTCGGGGATCTTGCTGAGGATCTCGCGGCGGTAGGTCTCGGTGGTCTTGTCGAGGATCGCGTCGAAGGCCGCCTCGATCGTGTCGCGGCCGTAGCGCTCGAACAGCTCGCCGAGGCGACGCGCGCCCATGAGGCACGCCGAGCACTCGGCGTCGAGGTCGGCGGCGAGGCTGTCGGGCATGCGGCTGTTGCGGGTCATGATGCGCAGCGCCGCCTGGTTGGGAACTCCTTTGTCCCACAGCTTGATCGGCGGGACGGAGAGACCCTCCTCGAAGACCGTCTGGGCGTTGCTCGGCATCGATCCGGGCACCGCGCCGCCGATGTCGTCGTGGTGGCCGAAGGCCTGGACGAAGGCGACGACCTCGCCGCCGGAGAAGACGGGCACGGTGACGCAGAGGTCGGGAAGGTGGCCGATACCGCCCTCGGACTCGTACACGTCGTTGTGGAAGAAGACGTCGCCCTCGCTCATCTCGGCGAGCGGGAAGTCGCGGGCGATCGGGTGCACGAGGGCGCTGTAGGAGCGTCCGGTCAGCTTGCGCAGCTGGCGGTCGTGGATGCCGGCCCGGAAGTCGTGCGCGTCGCGGATCATGGGGGAGCGGCTCGTGCGGGCGATGGCCGTCTCGACCTCCATCTCGACGCTGGCGAGCGTGCCCTCGACGATCTCGACGAGGATCGGGTCGACGGTCGTGCCCTCGGGCGTCAGGCGGTTGCCGTGCTCGTAGGCGGTGGGGAGCCCGGCCGGGTTGACCGGTGCGTCGCCGCCGTGACCGGCGCTGCGAGCGTCACCGGTGTGCGAGCCGGTGGCCGCGTCGACCGGCGCGAGGCGGGTGCTGGCGGTCTGGCAGGAGAAGCACATGTCAGGCCTCCTTGGTGATGACGAGGTTGCCGAGCGCGTCGACGCGCACGACGAAGCCGGGGTGGACGGGGACGGTCGAGCCGAACTCCTCGACGATCGCGGGGCCGTGCACGGAGTCGCCCGCCCGCAGCTCGGGTCGCCACCACACGTCGGTGTCGACGTAGCCGGCGTCGGCGTCGAAGCACACCGGTCGCACGCTGCGGTGAGCGCGCTCCCGCACGTCGCCGGCGCCCTCGGCGGGCTCGAGCTCGCGCAGCCCGGGACGGGTGATCGGTCCGACGCCGGTGACCCGGAGGTTGACCCACTCGACCTGCTGCGTCGGGTCGTTGCGGAAGTCGTAGCCATAGAGGGCACGGTGCTCGTCGTGGAAGCGTGCGGCCACGTCGGCGGCGTACGCCTCGGTGACATCACCGTCGGGTGCGGCGACGCGCACCTCGTAGGCCTGGCCGAAGTAGCGCAGGTCGACGGTGCGCGAGTAACGGTGCACCTCACGCGGGAAGCCTTCGGCGTCAAGGGCTTTGGCGGCACGGTCGGTGAGGTCGTCGAACGTCTTCTGCACCGCGGCGTGGTCGAGTGACGAGTGCCGGGCGACGGCCGTCTGCACGTAGTCGTTCTTGACGTCGACGGTGAGCAGGCCGAAGGCGGAGACGTTGCCCGGGTTCTGTGGCACCACGACGCCGGCGAGACCGAGGATGTCGACGAGGCGGCAGGCGAGCAGCGAGCCGGACCCGCCGAACGTGGCGAGCATGAAGTCGCGCACGTCGAGGCCGCGCTTGACGCTGACCTGGCGCAGGGCGTTGGCCTGGTTCCACGCCGAGATCTCGAGGATGCCGGTGGCGCAGCGCTCGAAGTCGAGACCGAGGCGCTCCGCCAGGGCCGTGACGCCCGCCCGAGCCGCGTCGACGTCGAGGGGGATCTCGCCGCCGAGCAGGTGCGGGGGGATGCGCCCGAGGGTGACGTGCGCGTCGGTGATGGTGGGCTCGGTGCCGCCCTTGGCGTAGCAGAGCGGGCCGGGGTCGGCGCCCGCGGACTGCGGGCCCACCTTGAGCGAGCCCTCGGGGGAGATCCACGCGATGGAGCCGCCCCCGGCGCCCACCGTGACGACGTCGATCATCGGGATCTTGCTCGGGTAGGCCCCGACACTTCCCTCGGTGGTGAGGGTCGGCTCGCCGCCGAGCACGACGGACACGTCGGTCGACGTGCCGCCGCCGTCGCAGGTGAGCACCTTGTCGAAGCCGGCGCGGCTCGCGATGAGCCCGGCGCCCAGCGCACCGGCGGCCGGCCCGGACAGCACCGTGGTGATCGGCTGGTGCACGACCTCGTCGGCCGAGAGGACGCCGCCGTTGGACTTCATGATGTAGAACGGCAGCTTCTCGCTGCTGTCGACGAACTCGTCCAGACGCTGGTGGATGTTGGCGACGTACCGGCTGACGTTGGGCTTGACCGCGGCGTCGACGAGCGTGGTCATCGAGCGCTCGTACTCGCGGTACTCGCGCAGGACCTCGGAGCTGATCGAGACGACCGCGTCGGGGTGCTCCCGGCGCAGCACCTCGCGCATCGCGAGCTCGTGGCTGTCATCGGCGTAGGAGTGCAGCAGGCACACGCCGATGGTCGTGATGCCGCGCTCCTTGAACCAGCGGGCGATGGCGACGGCGCCGGCCTCGTCGAAGGGCCGGATCTCGTTGCCCTCGAAGTCCATCCGGCCGCCGACGGTCTTGACGTAGTCGGCCGGGACGATGCGCGGCGGCTTGACCCAGAAGTAGGAGTTGCCGTATCCGTCCGGCACCGCCTGGCGGGCGATCTCGAGGATGAACTCGTAGCCCTCGGTCGTGACGAAGCCGAGCGCCTCGACCTTGCCCTCGAGCAGCTTGTTCGTCGCGACGGTGGTGCCGTGCGAGACGGCGGTGATGTCGTCGCCGCTCGCGCCCATGAGGTCGAGCACCTTGCGCACCCCGGCGAGGAAGCCGTCGGCCGGGTTGCTCGGCGTCGAGGGCGTCTTCGTGGTGACGAGCTCGCCCGAGTCCTCGTCGAGGGCGACGACGTCGGTGAACGTGCCGCCGGTGTCGATCCCGATGCGGAGGCGCCGGCGGGCCGACGTGTCGGTGCTGGGGGACGCCGCTGGGGTCGCTGCTGTCATGGTCAGGATTCAACCGAGGGAGCGGGTGCCGGGGCGTTGGCACATGCTGCCAACAGGCCTGGGTTCCGGCGTCAACCATCGACAGTCGTGGTGTCAGACCCTCGCCGGATGTCGAGGTCGCGCCCCCGGCTCCGTCGACGGGGTGAGCGTGCCACGCTTGGCACGCCCCACACGAAGGAGAGCACCATGGCGAAGTACCTCATCGGCGTCGACTTCCAGTCGGGCCCCGACGAGACCCCGATGTCGGAGTGGGAGCCCGCGGAGGTGCAGGCGCACCTCGACTACTACGCGGCGCTCAACGACGAGCTCGTCGCCAACGGCGAGCTCGTCGACGCGACGATCCTCACCGGCCCCGACCTCGCCAAGATCGTCACGTCCGACGGCGGCGCCCCGGTCGTCACCGACGGCCCGTTCCAGGAGTTCAAGGAGTGGCTCGCCGGCTTCCAGGTGGTCGAGGTCGACACCGAGGAGCGGGCGCTCGAGATCGCGGCCCGGGTCTCGGCGGTCCCGGGGCGTGGGGGTCGCCCGACGCAGCAGCCGATCCACGTGCGGCGCGTCATGGAGCAGGCGCCCGCGGACACCGAGCAGATGGACGCGTTCCTGCGCACGGCGGGCTCGACCCGCTGAGCACGCCGCCGCTCGAGGACCTGCTGCGCACCCTCGCGCCGCAGGTCGTCGGCATCCTCAGCCGGCGGTTCGGCGACTTCGACGCCGCCGAGGACGCCGTGCAGGAGGCGCTGCTCGCCGCGTCACGGCACTGGCCCGTGGAGGGTCTGCCCGACGAGCCGCGCGCCTGGCTCGTCCGGGCCGCCTCGCGCCGGCTCGTCGACCAGTGGCGCAGCGACAGCGCCCGCCGCGAGCGCGAGGCGCGGGCCGTGGACTGGCAGGTGCCGGCGTCCGACGCGGCGGGCCACGACGACAGCCTCACCGTGCTGCTCATGTGCTGCCACCCGTCGCTGACACCTGCGTCGGCGATCGCCCTGACGCTGCGCGCCGTCGGCGGCCTGGCGACGGCCGAGATCGCGGCGGCCTTCCTCGTGCCCGAGGCGACGATGGCCCAGCGGATCGGCCGCGCCAAGGCCACGATCCGGGCGTCCGGCGAGCCGTTCCGTCGGCCGGCCCCCGGCGACCTCGACGCGCGCCTGGCCTCGGCCCTGCACGTGCTGTACCTCCTGTTCAACGAGGGCTACACCGGTATGCGCGGGGCCGACCTGCAGCGGGTGGAGCTGTCCCGCGAGGCGATCCGGCTGCAGCGGATGCTCGTGGCCGCAGTCCCGGAGCACGCCGAGGCGCTCGGGCTGCTCGCGCTCATGCTGCTGCTCGAGGCCCGCACTCCCGCCCGCAGCGACGCGTCGGGCGGGCTCGTGCCCCTGCCCGAGCAGGACCGCTCGCGGTGGGACCGCACCCTCGTGACGGAGGGTCTCGCCGTGCTCGGGCGCGCCCTGGCGGTCGGTGCCGTCGGGGAGTACCAGCTGCAGGCCGCCATCGCCGCGGTGCACGACCGGGCGCCGACGGCCGCCGCCACGGACTGGGCCGAGATCCTGACCCTGTACGGACTCCTCGAGAAGGTCACCGACAACCCCGTCGTCACCCTCAACCGCGCCGTCGCGGTGGCGATGGTCGAGGGCCCACGGGCGGCCCTCGAGATCGTCGACGAGGTCGAGGACCGCCTCGGCACCACCCACCGGTGGCTCGCCGTGCGCGGCCAGCTGCTGGAGATGGCGGGCGATGGCGCCGCCG
>JAEXXY010000538.1 GCA_023451855.1 Actinomycetes bacterium | reverse complement strand
CCCGGGTCGAGCCGGACCCGGCTGGCGCGGCTGGCGCGGCGGGCGCGGCGGACGCGGGGGACGGGATGCCAGGGTGGCTGGGGACGGGGCTGGGGTCCGGCCCGGCGGGCAGGAGGAACCAGGCGTTGTCCTCCCACGTGCCCATCCACGAGGTCGTCGTGCCCCCGTGCCGCTCGAGCAGGGCGATGGCGGTGCTGCGGTGGTCCGGTGCCGCCCCGCGTGCGGCGAGCTCGGCCCGTTCGCGTCGGTGCGTGCGTGCCCGGAAGGCCGAGCGGCCGGCCACGAGCACCCACAGCTGCAGCGACCACAGCAGCACGTCGACGACGAGCTGCGGCACCGCCGACACGATCTGGTCGCCCGGCCCGAGCCGGTCGGGCGCCAGCACCTCGACGACGAGCGCCGCGAGGCCCGCGAGCAGGCCGAGAGTCGTCAGGGCTGCGGCCAGCTGCCAGACCCGACGCGAGCCCTGCCGCAGGCCGTTGGCGAGCAGCACCGAGACACCCGCACCGACGAGGACGCTGACGACGTCGGCGTCCGTGGTGCTGGCCCCGAGCGGGCCGTCCGACGGCACGACGTAGAGGACGACGCGCACAGCGGCCGCCACGAGGAAGAGCGTGAAGGCGAGGACCCGCCACTCGTGCCGCGTGAACCGCACGTGCGGGCGCATCGGCGTGCGGCCGACGAGGTACGGGCCGATCAGGAGGCCGGTGCCGATCGCGAGCAGGTGCTCGAGGTCCCAGAGCAGCCCGATGTAGAGGAAGGACAGCACGGCGTAGAGGGACAGCACGGCACGCAGGCGTCCGCGCCACGGCGGTCGCAGGCTCGCCGACGCCGCGGCCACCGCTCCGAGCGCGCCCGCGCTGAACCCGACGTCGAGGACGCCGGCTGTCGTGTGCGCCCACGACCACGAGGTGCGCGCCAGGGGCCAGAGCACGACTGAGGCGCCGAGGACGCCGGCCAGGTGGCAGGTCGCGGCGGCGAGTGCCACGCCACGTGTGCCGAGCCGCAGCTCGGACCACCCCAGCAGCACCAGCGCACCCCCGGCGACCGGCAGGTACTGGGCCGGGACGAGGGCGAAGAACGCACCGGTGACCGGTGTCCACCAGCGGGCTGCTTCGAGGGCCGGCAGCCCGTAGGCCACGACGTCCAGCAGCGGCCGCTCACGCAGTGGCGACCACAGCGTCTGCGTCCCTACCCCGAGGACGAGCATGAGCCCGACGACGGCGAGGGTGAAGGGGACCCGGCGTGCAAGGGCGACGGGCGCCGCGAGACGCCGACCCCGGTCGGCGCCGACGGCGGCGTCGGTGGTCACTGGCTCCGGCACGCGTCCTCCCCGGGTGCACTGGGTCCGGCTCCCTTCGGACCCTAGACCCGGCGCCGGCCCTGTGGGGGCGCTCGGCTCGGACGCCCCCGGTCAGCCGAGCTCGCGCAGCCCGGGCAGGACGTCGGCGGCGAACTGGTCGAGGAACCGGGCCTGGTCGTGGCCGGGCGCGTGGAAGACGACGTGGTCGAAGCCCCAGTCGACGTACTGGCGCACGGCCTCGACCGCCTCGGCCGGGTCGCTCGTGACGATCCACCGCTTGGCGATCTGCTCGTCGCTCAGCTCATCGGCCAAGCGCTCCATCTCGACCGGGTCGTCGACGCCGTGCTTCTGCTCGGCGCTCAGCGACAGCGGCGCCCAGAACCGGACGTTGTGCAGGGCCTTCTCGGGGTCGCGGTCGTAGGACAGCTTGATCTCGATCATCCGGTCGATGTCGCTGCGCGTGCGCCCGGACTTGTCCAGACCCTCGTCGACGGCCGGCATCAGCTGGTCCTCGTAGAGCTCGCGACCCTTGCCCGACGTGCAGATGAAGCCGTCGCCCGAACGTCCGGCGTACCGGGCCACGAGCGGTCCGCCGGCAGCGACGTAGACCGGAATGGGCTGCTGGGGGCGGTCGTAGATCGTCGCGGCGTGCGTGCGGTAGTAGTCGCCCTCGAAGTCGACGCGCTCCTCGGTCCAGAGGCGGCGCATGAGCCGCACCGCCTCGCGCAGCCGCGCGAAGCGCTCCTTGAACTCGGGCCAGGGCGAGCCGGCAGCGCCGACGGCGACCTCGTTGAGGGCCTCGCCGGTGCCGATGCCGAGGACGATGCGCCCGGGGTTGAGCGCACCGAGCGTGCCGAACGCCTGCGCGACGACGGCCGGGTTGTAGCGGAAGGTCGGGGTCATGACCGACGTGCCGAGGGTGATTCGCTCGGTGCGCTCGCCGGCGGCGGCGAGCCACGACATCGCGAACGGCGCGTGCCCCCCGTGGTGGCGCCACGGCTGGAAGTGGTCGGAGATGAAGGCCGAGTCGAGCCCGACGTGCTCGGCCTGGGCGGCGAGCGTGACGAGCTCGCGCGGACCGAACTGCTCCGCGGACGCCTTCCAACCAACCTTGAGCACGATGCCTCCTGCGACTCGGGAACCGGTCCGGTCAGCCTACGTCCGCGGTCGCCGGCTCCCGCGGGGGTGGGTCACCAGTGGATGACGACCTTGTCGCCGATGCGCGACTCCCCGTAGAGCCGGACGATCCCGTCCCAGTCGCGCACGTTGACGCAGCCGTGCGAGGAACCGGCGTAGCCGAGCCGGGCGAAGTTCGAGGAGTAGTGCACCGCCTGGCCGCCGGAGAAGAACATCGAGTACGGCATCGGCGTGTGGTACAGGTTCGAGATGACGTCCTTCTTCTTCTTGTAGACCGTGAAGACGCCCTCGCGCGTGGGCAGCTCGTCGCTGCCGAACCGCACGTCGAAGCCGTATTGGGGGACGCCGTCGATGACCCAGGTCAGGTGGCGGGTCGTCTTGCTGACGCACATGACGCGTCCGGTGAGGCAGCGCGGGTCGAGGTCGGCCCCGGCGGTGTCGGGCTTCGGCTTCGGCTTGACGTTGTTCAGCTCGTCGGTCGTGGGGCGCCGGGTCATCGACACGAGCCGGTCCCACGTCGGCTCGTCGACGCTGCCGGTGGCGGTGTAGCCGCGCTTGGCCTGGAAGCCGCGCACGGCGGTCTCGGTGCGGCTTCCGTAGAGGTCGGACACGTCGCCGTCGAACCAACCGATCTGGCGCAGCCGCGCCTGGAGCGAGCGGACCTTGGCCCCGGAGTCGCCGCGGCGCAGCAGGACGACGGGTGCCGGCGTGGGCGTCGCACTCGGCGTGGCCGAGGGCGTCGGCACCTGCGGCGCGGTCGTCGGGGGAGCGGTGGGCTCGGGGGCCGTGGGCTCGGGCGTCGTCGGTTCGGGCGTCGACGCGTCGGTGGACGTCGTCGTGGTCGGGGTCGCCC
>JAEXXY010000484.1 GCA_023451855.1 Actinomycetes bacterium | reverse complement strand
TCGTCTTCTTCCACCACCTCGGGGCCAACCTCGACAACTGGGACCCCCGGATCGTCGACGCGATCGCCGCGACCCGGCACGTCATCACCTTCGACCAGCCGGGGGTGGGCGCCTCGACGGGGCGCGTCCCCGACACGATCGAGGCCGCAGCTGAGGACGCCTACACCTTCCTCAGAGCGCTCGGCCTCACGACGATCGACGTCTTCGCCTTCTCGATGGGCGGGTTCGTCGTCCAGGACCTCGCGCTGGCGCACCCCGGCCTCGTGCGGCGCCAGGTCCTCACGGGCACCGGCCCCCGAGGCGGCCGGGACATCGAGAAGGTCGTCCGGACGACCTACCTCGACGTCCTGCGCGCCACCGTCACCCGCCGCGACCCCAAGGAGATCCTCTTCTTTGAGCAGGACACCCCGGGCAAGCAGGCCGCCAAGGAGTTCATCGGCCGGCTGCGGGAGCGCGCGGCCGACCGAGACGCCCCAGTGAGCCTTACCGCCTTCCGCACCCAACTGAGGGCGATCGCCCGCTACGGCCGCTCCAGGCCGTCAGACCTGTCGGCGATCACAGTGCCGACGCTCATCGCGAACGGCGACCATGACCGGATGGTCCCCTCCGTCCTCTCCGAGGACCTGCACCGCCGGATCGCCGGCTCCGAGCTTGTCCTCTACCCGAACTCGGGCCACGGCGGGGTCTTCCAGTACTGGGAGGACTTCGCGCCGCGAGCCGCCGCCTTCCTCGCGGCCTGACCTCGAGCCCGCCTCCCCCCGTCCGACCAGAATCCAGCAGCGCGTGCCCTCCGACCTGGTCAGCGGAGCAGGCCGCGGCATCGGCCGCGCCGTCACCTCAGCACCTCAGCCGTCTCGGACAGGTCGTCCACGCGACCGCCCGCTCCCCCTCTCCAGGGGACCGGACGTGTGGAACGATGCCTCTTCCGGACGGCCCTGACGGCAGGCCGAGAACACCCGCGTCAGCGCACACCTAGGAGCAGTCGATGACGTCCCCGCCACCCGGACGCCGCGAACGCAACAAGCAGGCGAAACTCGAACGCATCGTCGCAGCCGCGTCGAGGCTGTTCGCCGAGCACGGCGTCGACGAGGTGACCACCCAGCAGATCGCCGATGCGGCCGACATCGGGACCGGCACCCTCTTCCTCTACGCCCGCACCAAGGGCGAGTTGCTCCTCCTCGTGCAGAACAGCCACTACGAGAGCGCACTCGAGAAGGGTCGGGCCGCCGCGGGCGCGGCCGACAACGCCGTCGACGCCGTGGCGGCCCTGCTCGCCCCCGTCGTCGAGTGCAACCGCATCCACGTCGGCAACGGCCGGGTCTACCTGCGGGAGATGCTTTTCGGCGACCCCGAAGTGCCCGGCCACGCGGCCGCGCTCGCCATCGTCGACGAGACCGAGCGGACGATGGCCGCACTCATCGGCCGCTGGACGGAGACCGACGAGCGCGAGGCCACCCGGCAGGCGCGGCTGGTGTCGGCCGCCATGTACGTCACGATGGCCGCCGCCCCGGCCGAGACTGCTGTCGCCGATGTCGTGGCGACCGTACGCGAGAGCATCAGTACCGTCCTTCGCGGTTGACCTCCGATCCGCCCCCAACGGCTCCGGCGGCGTCGCCATCACAGCAGCGCCCCCACGCCGAGCTCCCCCTCCGCAAGGGTCGCCACGAAGCGAGGCCACAACTGAGGCCCCAACTGAGGCTTGAGGTCGCCGATCCTCCCTCATGACGAGCGACCGACCGCTACCTGCACGGCACCGTTTTCGGCAGGAGGCAGCGTCCGGTCATACCGCTCTGAGGGCGACTACGATCGCCCGGTCATGCCGCTCGGCGGTGGTTCGTCGCACCATGTCGCCGCGACGGCTTCGAACGTCCCCTCGTGTCCCCGGGCGCGGACCGGTGCCTTGCTGCGTACCGTGAAGGGCATGGAGTTCGGAGTCGGTTACTTCGCCACCCACGACGCGATGGAGCCGGGCGCCCTCGCCGCCCTGGTGGAGGAGGCGGGCCAGGAGTCCCTCTTCTTCGCCGAGCACACGCACATCCCGGCGGCCCGTTCGACGCCGTACGCCAACGGACGCGAGCTGCCCCGCAAGTACTGGCACACCCACGACCTGTTCGTGACCCTCACCGCCGCGGCCGTCGCGACCTCCCGCCTGCGGGTCGGCAGCGGCGTCTGCCTCGTCCCCCAGCGCGACCCCATCATCACCGCCAAGCAGGTCGCAAGCATCGACGTTCTTTCCGGTGGGCGACTGGAGTTCGGTGTCGGAGCGGGGTGGAACCGTGAGGAGATGGAGAACCACGGCACCAACCCGCGGACGCGGATGGCGGTGTTGCGCGAGCGCGTCGAGGCGATGAAGCAGATCTGGACCCAGGACGAGGCGACCTACCACGGCCAGCACGTCAGCTTCGACCGGATCTGGTCGTGGCCCAAGCCCGCCCAGCGCCCGCACCCACCCGTGCTCGTCGGGGGGTCCGGACCGACGGTGCACGAGCGGGTGCTCGCCTTCGGCGACGCGTGGTTCCCGAACCACGCCCCGTCCGTCCTCGAGCGGGCCCGTGAGCTGCGCGCGCGTGCAGACCGCCACATCGACCTCATGGTGATGGGCGTGCCGGCCGACCCGCGCCTGCTGGAGGAGTACGAGAAGGCGGGCTTCCAGCGGGTGGTGCACTGGCTGCCGTCCTACCCGCGTGGTCCGGTCGAGCGGGCACTGGAGCAGTGGGAGTCGGCGATCGCCGACCTGCACGGCGAGTAGACCAACCAGCGCACTCATCGGACGACGTCAGGTCATCCGCCGCTCGGTCGTGGCGCTCTTCTGACCTTGTGGTCGTCGGGGGCTGACCGCCGCGCTACATGCGCTTGGCGCCGTCCCGGATCGCCTCCCGGATGCGGGTGTACGTGCCGCACCGGCACACGTTGCGGATGCCGTCGAGGTCGGCGTCGGTGATCTGGCGTCCCTCGGCCCGGACCTTGCGGACGAGCGCGACCGCCGCCATGATCTGCCCGGGTTGGCAGTAGCCGCACTGGGCCACATCTCGCTCGAGCCAGGCCTCCTGCATCGGGTGCAGGTCGGCGCCGACGGTGTCGGGCAGGCCTTCGATCGTCGTGATCTCGTCGTCGGGTCCGATGTCCTTGACCTGGACCGAGCACGGGTTGAAGGCCTTGCCGTTGATGTGCGACGTGCAGGCTTTGCAGACGTTGATCCCGCAGCCGTACTTGGGTCCGGTGATGCCGAGCACGTCGCGCAGGACCCAGAGGAGCCGCACGTCGTCGGCGACGTCGACGGTGACGGGCTCGCCGTTGACCCTGAAGGTGTGCTGTGCCATGGGGGTGCTCCTCAGTAGGTGTGGGCCAGTCCGTCGGTGGGCGACGGCGGCACCGGCGGGACGAAGGTCTTGGGGGTGAACGACACGGTGCCGTGGTTGATCGGGAACCGTGTCGGGACGGTGCCGGTGGCCCGGGCGTACGCGCAGGCCGTGGCCGCGACCGTGGCCGCGACGCCGGCCTCCCCCGCCCCACCGGGCAGCTGAGCATCGGAGGGCATGACGATGCACTCGAAGCTCGGTGGCATGTTCCATTGGCGCGTGTAGAAGTAGTTGTCCCAGCTCGCCTCGAGGAAGTGACCGTCCTGGAGGTGGTTGCTGCTCGTCAGCGCGAGCGCGATGCCATCGGACACCCCGCCCATCATCTGCGCCTCGAGGCCGCGTGGGTTGACGACGAGGCCGGCGTCGATCGCGATGACGGCCGACGTGACGCGCGGACCGGTGACCGCGTCACGGACCTGCCGGTTCACCGTCTCGGGCCGGCAGTCGATCTCGACGAGGACCGCCGTGGCGCCCTTGTACTCCGAGTGGATCGCGATGCCCTGCGCTGTGCCGGCCGGCATCGACCGACCCCACTGGCCGGCCTCGGCGACCTTTCGCAGGCAGGCCTTGACGCGCTCGTTGCGCAGGAAGGCGAGGCGGAAGGCGAGCGGGTCCTTGCCGAGCTTCTTCGCGAGCTGGTCGATGAAGAGCTCGTTGGCGCAGGCGACGTCGGGTGAGTAGATGTTGCGCATGCTGCCGGTGTTGAAGCCCATGTCGACCTCGTCGAGCAGCTGGGTCACGACCCCGAAGTTGTAGGGCAGCTCCTGGGTCAGGGTGAAGATCGACTCGGCCAGGCCGAGGTTGCCCAGCCCGGCGGGCAGCTCGGAGGCGAGGGCCGTCAGCCGTTCGCCGAGGCCGTGCGAGAAGTCGGTCTTGATGCTCGTGTGCCGCTGCTCGAAGGTCAGCACCTCCCCGGCGAGCAGCGTCGCCCGAATCCTCGACGTGGCCATCGGGTGCGTGCGGCCCTGTCGGGGCTCGTCGGCCCGGTGCCACATGAGCTTGACCGGCTTGCCCATCGCCTTGGAGATCTTGGCCGCCTCGATCGCGGCGTCACCGAAGAGCTTGTGCCCGAAGGACCCTCCGCCGGTGACGACGTTCACGGTGACCTTGTCGATCGGGAGGCCGACGGCCTTGGCGATGTTGCGCTGGGCGACGATCGGCGCCTTGAGGCCGGCCCACACGGTGGCCCGGTCGTCGCGGACGTCGGCGATGGCGCAGTTCGGCTCGAGCGCCGCGCTGCTGCGGAACATGAACTCGAACCGCATGTCGACGGTCTGGGTCAGCAGGGGCACCTTGGGCACGCTCATCGGCAGCTCGGCCGCCTTGAGGCGCTGCAGCACCGAGTCGTCCGACTCGCCCTCCACGGGCCCACCGGCCCAGGTGACCCGCAGGGCGCGCACGGCGTCGATGCACTGGCCGAACGTCTCGGCCCGCACGGCCACGCCCGTGTCGACAGCGACGACGTCGGTGACCCCCGGCATCCGCTGGACGGCCGCGAGGTTGTCGACAGTGCGTGGCGAGCCGTTGAGGGTCGGGGGTCGACACACCATGGTCGGCAGCGCGTCGGGCACGTCGAGGTCCATCGTGAACCGCTTGCGGCCGGTCACGGCGTCGAGCGCGTCCACCCGGTTCCGTGGGGTGCCGACAACGGTGAACGAGGTGGTCGGGGCGAGCTCGACGTCAACGGCCGTCGTCGTGGACGTGGCCGCGAGACCCGACAGCTCGGCGTACGTCCGGTGGCTGCCGTCGGGGGCCGTCACGACGCCGCCCTTGGCCACGAGTGACGACACCGTTGCACCCAGAGCCGTCGCGGCGGCGCGCAGGAGGGCTCCCTTGGCGATGGCGGCAGCGACCCGGATGGGCGTGAACATCGACTGCATCGTGTTCGAGCCGCCCGTGAGCTGGTTGAAGACCAGCTCGGGACGAGCGGGGGCGAGCGTGACGCGTACGTCTTCGACGCGCATCGCCAGCTCCTCGGCGATGATCATGGCCGCGGCCGTCGTGATGCCCTGCCCCACCTCCATGCGGGGGATGGCGAAGTGGGCGATGCCCTTGTCGTCGACGGTGATGCGGATCAGCTGGGAGGTCGGCAGCGCCGCGTGCGTCTGCAGGTCGCCGAGGTCGTAGAGCTCGGGCACCTGCGGCGGGCTCGGGACCGCCGCAGCGGCGGCCTCGGCTCCCCCGATCTCGGCCGCGACGGTGAGCGTTGCGCCCGCCACGACGAATCCGATGAACCTCCTCCGGGAGACCCCGCGTGCTGGTGGTTCCGAGGCTCGCCCGGTGCTTGCGGCGTGCGGCTGGCCAGAGGTTGTCGTCATCGACAGAGGTCCCTTCTCGGAAGGACCACGTGCGGCCGGGCGGTGCCGGGGGGTGATCGCGAGCTGCACGTGGAGGCGCGTCCGTGGTTCACCGCAAAGGCGCCTCCGGATTGCCCTGTCCCAACGAGCAGGAATGCCGAATGTCACGGCCGTCCCAACGAGCACGCGGTGAGCCGCGATGGCCTGACCGTGGTCCGCACCGTCGGCTCAGGCGAGAACCGCTTGCGCTCTCGCGGCGAACGCCGCGGTGTGCTTCACGTGGACGAGCACTGGCCCACCCTCGTCGCCCGCAGGCACAGGCCTACTGCGCGCAGGCAACATCCGACCATGCCGCGGCGAGCGAAGGCCGCGGCGGCCATGCGCGCCGTGCGCCTGGCCTGCGCGTCAGTTTCGGGACCGCCCGCCGCCTCAGGCCGGCCTGGTGGCTGACGCGGTGACCGTCACCACGGACTGGCTACCGGAAGGCGGGTTGTCCGCGGACGTGACGCGGCGTGCCACCACCTCAACGACGCTGCCCAGGTCACCGTTCGGGTCCGGACCAGGGCTACCACTTGCTCTCCATCCGCCGACAACGACGGCCCCGTTGTCCTTGAAGTGCCACGTCGGGTCGAAGCGCGCGTGGTAGTGCTGCCCGACCTCCGCGGGAGTCTGCGCCGTGGCGTACACGAGGGTCACCCCCGAGGCGTTGCGGATGACGCTGTTGCCGCCACCCTTCACGCTGGTCCTGGACAGCTCGGTCGCCCCCGCGGGCACGACCATGACGTCCAGCTTCCACAGCCGGTCAATGACCTTCTGGTCGGCCGCGTCGGTGCCGCACGCGGCCAGGCCGACCGCGGCGACAGCCACCACCCCTGCGAGCCGCTTACCGCCTCCACGCGTCGCGCTTCCTCGGTGAACCTGCACGCCCCCTGTACCCATGACCCGAAGTGTGGCAAGAAGCCCGGCCACTGACACGAGAATCCCTTCGCAGCCCGGACGTTCAGGCTCATGCCGCGTTGAGGGCGGTGTCCCGAGATGGAACCGGCCCGGCGCTCGCGACGCCCTCTTCTTCGTCAGACACCCAGCGGTCGCTGCCGCGAAGCAGCGGATGGCCGGGGCCGGGGGGTCCGAACTGGCGGCCCCGCAGTCACATCTCCTGCGGCGTTCCGGGTTCCAGCCACCTCACCGGGGTGTCACCCGGCGGCCGCAGTTGAGCCAGTTCACGGTCGAGGAGCGCTGGAGGCTCACTGAAGTGCGACCAGCCTTCGTAGTGAACAGGAACCGCGACTCTGGGCTTCACGACGCGCAGGAGCCGAACGGCATCGGACCCCTTCATGGAGTAGCGCACGGGTCCGGTCAGAGGGAACCGAACACTGCCCAGGTGCATGAGAAGGACGTCGACGTGGAGGTGCTTGGCAGCGCGTAGGAGCGGCCCGTGGAGGACGGTGTCTCCGGTCATCCAGACAGCCACTTGGCCACTGGATCCGAGGGACACCGCGAATCCGATCACCGCTCCGGTGAGTGGACGGCTCAGTGGTGTGCCGTGGCGGCAGGGTGTGGCCTTGACACGAAGCGCAGGTCTGTCACGGCCGCCCGGCAGCTCGATCTCGTTGCCTGCCCGCAGCCCATGCACCCCGTTGCCGCCGATGCGGCGTGCCGCCGGGACGGTGCTGAGTACGGTCCCGGCCCGCGCCAGCTCGAGCCGGCCGCGGTCGTCGAGGTTGTCGGCGTGGTGGTCGTGGCTGAGCAGGACGACGTCGATGACTCCCAGCTCGTCAGGCTGCAGAGCGGGCCCGGTCGTCTTCGTCGACGAGGTGCCGAGGCCGAACCGGTAGGTCCGCCCAGGCGGGTCGAACGTCGGGTCGGTGAGGATGCGCCACCCGTCGACCTCGATCAGCACCGTTGGGCCGCCGAGGTGCGCCAGGCGCACCACGAGCTGGCCTCCGATGCGGACGCGCATGCCATCATCGGGCGGCGGTCAGCCACGGTCGTGACGGCTGCGCGTGCATCATCGCCCACTCCAGGGCGTAGTCGGCGACCTGCTCCCACCCGGGAGCGCCGCAGGTCCAGTGGTCACGTCCGGCGAACTCGTGGTACTCGGTGAGTGCCGGGGACTTCCTGTAGTGCTTGGCGTTGGACTTGTTCACCGCGGGCGGCATGATGTGGTCCTTCTCGCCGCCGATGAACAGCAGCGGTGCGCGGTCGGCGTCGTAGTCCACCCAGGTGTCCTGGTGACCGGGCTTGAAGTTCGCAATGAGGCCGTACTCCCACACCCACATCCCGGGAGCGGCAACGGCGTAGCGGTCCCACACCTCTCTCGACTCCTCCTCGGTGAGCGTGTTGGTGAAGGCGTAGTGGAACTCCTCGGGGGTGAACCCCACCGCCCTATGCCGGTTGGCCGGGTTCTTCAGCGCCGGTAAGAGTGACCTCGCCTGCGAGACCGGGTTGACCCGCACGCCCTCCGTGGGGGCTGAGTCGATCGCCACCCCTGCCGCACCGAGGCCTCGGGCCAGCAACAGCTGGACCAGCGTGCCGCCGAAGGAGTGGCCCATGATGATCGGCGCCGGACCCTCGACCGTCTCGATGGCGGCTTGGAGGTGGTCGAGGGTGTCGGGCACCGTCAGCTCCGCGATGAGCTGGGGGTTCTCGCGCAGTGCCTCCACCTCCATCTCGAAGCCCGGGTAGGCGGGCGTGAGCACAGTGAAGCCCTTGGCGCGGTAGTGCTCGGCCCAGCCGTCCCAGCTGCGAGGCGTCATCCACAGGCCGTGAACGAGCACGACGGTCTCTGGGCGGTCGGTATCGGTCATGGTGTTCTTCCTCTTTCGTCAGGAGCTGATGAACTCGAGAAGGTCGGCGTGCAGGCGTTCGCGGTCGGTGTCGGGCAGGGCGTGTCCACTGCCCTCGTAGACCTTGAGAACCGCGCCGCTGATGAGCTCGGCGGACCGCTTCCCGCCGACCTCGAACGGGACGATCTGGTCGTCGTCGCCGTGGATCACCAGAGTGGGCACCTCGACCGTGGCGAGGTCGGGCCGGAAGTCCGTGGCAGAGAAGGCCGCGATGCACTCGTAAGCCGCGCGGTGCCCACATGCCATCCCCTGCAGCCAGAAGGCGTCGCGGAACCCCTGGTCGACGTCCTGGTTGCGGTTGTGCCCGAAGAACGGGCCGTCCGCGAAGTCCCGGTACAGCTGGGAGCGGTTTGCAGCCTCGCCGGCGCGGATGCCGTCGAAGACTTCGACCGGCAGGCCGTCGGGGTTGTCGTCGGTCTGCAGCATGAGCGGTGGGACGGCGGACACGAGGACGAGCCTGGCGACCCGTGTGGTGCCGTGCCGCCCCACGTAGTGGACGATCTCCCCGCCGCCGGTCGAGTGCCCGACCAGGGTGAGGCCCGACAGGTCGAGCGTGTTGATGAGGGTGGCGAGGTCGTCGGCGTAGGTGTCCATCTCGTTGCCGTGCCAGGTCTGGGTGGAGCGACCGTGACCACGTCGGTCGTGGACGACCACCCGATGCCCGTGCTCGGCGAGAAAGCGTGCCGCGGCATCCCAGGCATCGGCGTTCAGCGGCCAGCCGTGGCTGAGGATGACGGGCGGACCGCTGCCCCAGTCCTTGTAGAAGATCTGTGCGCCGTCGTCGGCGGAGACGAATGGCATGACGCCCCCTTCGGTTGGTGGTCAGACCACTCTGGGGCGGTGACCCTCCACGCGGACCACGTGCGACGCGTAGTCGTCAGGTCGTCGGTCCCCTCTCCCAACGTAATCAGCGGTGGTCGTCGAGCCGGTCGGCCAGCTGGCGACGTGAGGAGACGGCGAGCTTCTGGAAGACCTTGCGCAGGTGGTAGTCCACGGTGTTGGCGCTGATGAAGAGAGTCGCGCCGATCTCCGCGTTCGTGCTGCCGGACGCCGCCAGTCTGGCCACCGTGAGCTCCTGGGGGGTCAGTCCCAGGTTCTGCGGCTGAACGGCCGACTCGGCCTTCAGTCCCGTCGCGGTGAGCTCGGCGCGGGCTCGGTCCACGAAGGCGGGTGCCGCGCTGCGCTCGAAGAGGCCCAGGGCGAGGCCGAGCTGCTCCCGGGCGTCGCGCCGACGCTTCTGACGCCGTAGCCACTCGCCGTAGAGCAGATGGGTCCGACCGCGTTCGACGTCGACGTCGGTCGGGTCCAAGGCTGAGATGGCCGTGCGGAAGTACGGCTCAGGGTCCTTGTCGACCAGGGCGCGGCACCGCGATGCGACGCCTCGCGCCCACGCTGACTGGTTGGCCGTGCCGATCTCCTCCACGCGCGCCACGAAGGGCTCTGCCTCGGCAACCCGGCCTGCCCGCACGGCCGCCTCGACGAAGTCCGCGTACTCGAGCGGCGTCACCTGCAGGAACGGCTCGTCGACGAGAGGTTTCAGCCGGGTGTAGGCGTCACGGTAGTGACCCTCGGCCAGGTCGCGGACGGCCAGCGCGGCCACCCCGGCCGAGTGCACCCCGCCGAACCCCATCGCCAAGGCGGCCTCCGAGATGGCTTCCACCTGCGCGCGCGGAGCGCCGCTCCAGGCGAGGTAGGCGCCGTTGACGACCTGCTCGGCGTCGTAGCCGATCCCTCGGCGCAGCTCGCGCACCTGTGCGATGTGCCGCTCGGCCGCTCGCGGGGTGCCCCCCTTGAGCTCGGCCAGCGACATGATCCACAGCGTGGTGTCCAGTACCTGGAGCGCACCGGAGTCCCTGGCCGCAGCCGCGACCCGGTCCAGCATCCTCCGGCGGGAGCCGGCGTCCCAGAGCGCGGTCGTGACCGCCACGCTGACGACCACGTAGTTCATCAGCTCCGCTGGGGAGAGGGCATCGAGCTCGCGAAGGGCGCGCCTGAGCAGCGGAACAGCCTCGGCGTAGGGCAGCACGATGAAGGCGCCGAGCGCCTCCAGGACCGTCGCCGGCAGTCCCTCCTGCAGCGAGGCACCGTCGCGAAGCCGGCAACCGAGCTCCGGCAGGGTCAATCCCTGCGCCTCCCGCTCGGCGGGCAGGGTGAACTCGAAGGCGCGGATCAGGGCGGCCTGCTCGGCCCCGGCGTCGATGCCGTGGAAGTACTCGGCGGCCCTCAACATCCGGGCACCACCGTGCACCAGGGCCGCGTCGCCGGTGAAGAGGGCGTGGATCGCCCGCAGTGAGGTGACCCGCGCCCTGAGGGGGGCGGGCGACTCAGCGGGGTCCACGTCGTCCAGGAACGTCTTCGAGACCTGCACCGCGCCAGCCCCCAGAGCGGCCTCGGCTGCTCCGACCAGGCGGGCGTCCTTGAGCTCGCCGGCAGGGGTGAGTGCCGCGGCCTGGGCCAGCACGCTCGCCCTGGACAGGAGCCCACCTCGTGCGCCGGCAAGGTCCGCGACCCGCTCGAGCCGGTCCGCCACGTCCAGGTCAGTGCCCAGGGTCGCCTTCGAGGCGTGCCAAGCCTCGAGCTCGACCAGGGCCAGACCCGCGGCCGCCTGCGAGAGCGCCAGGTGGGCCTTGCGCCGGTCGGGACCCGGTGCCGCGTTGTACACGGCAGATCGCACCAGCGGGTGCCGGAACTCGACCGCGCTCCCCAAGGTCACCAGACCCTGGAGCTCGGCACCTTCGCCCACCACGTCGAAGACCCCCAGGGCCTCTGCCGCGCTGCGGATCAGGTCAGGATTGCCCGTGGAGTCGGCGGCCGCCAGGAGCAGCCATTGCTGAAGGTCGGCACCCAGGTGCCGCACCCGACGCAGGTAGACCGCCTCCAGGGAGTGCCCGACCGGAATCGGCTCCTCCGCAAGGCTGGACTCAGTGAGTCGGCGCGCGTCGAGCTCCCCGGCAAGGTCGAGCAGGGCCAGGAAGTTGCCCCCCGTGGCCGTCGCGATCTGCGCCGCCGCGGCTGGGTCGATCGGCTCGGGGAGGGAGGACTGCAGCAGGATCACCGCCGCATCCACCGGCAGGCCGGGAAGGCGCAGGACAGGGATGCCGGCGGCCCGGTCGGCAAGGCGCGGCTCGTCCCGGCCCGCGAAGAGCAGTACCGCGGAATCGGCCTCGAGCCGGCGCCCGACGAAGGTCAGCGCCTCCATGGACTCGGCGTCGAGGTGGTGGGCGTCGTCGACGGAGAGGACGAGAGGTGCCGCTTCGCTCGCCGCAGTGACCAACGCCAGCACCCCCATCCCGACCAGGAAGCGATCGGGCGGCGGACCCTGCACCGAACCAGCGGCGATCCGAAGCGCGTGCTGGTGCGTCGGGGACAGCACGGACAAGTGCTCGCGCAGTGGCAGCATCAGCCGGTGGAGCGCCGCGAACGGGATCATCGCCTCGGCCTCGTAGCCACTCACCCGCAGCGGACGCATCCCTGTCGCATGTGCAGCGGCGGCCCCGAGGAGGGTCGTCTTCCCGATGCCGGGTTCACCGAGCAGGAGCAGGGAGCCACCCTGTCCGTTCCGGGCGGCCGTGAGCAAGGCGCCGACGTGCCGCTGCTCGCCGTCGCGGCCCAGGAGAGAGGCATCGCCACCCATGCAGGGACGGTAGCGGGCGACCCGTCCGCTGGGTAGGGCCTGACTACGAGAGGCACGTGGTTCGATACCCCGGCCACGCGAGCACGCTTCGAAGGTCCACCACGACCCGAGGAGAGCTCATGACGACCCATCGCCCACGCCGACTCCGACTGCTCGTCGCAGCCGTGGTCGGCCTCCTGCTGCTCACCGGTGCCACGATCGCATCGGCATCACCGCTGCAGTCCGCGCCCACCGGAAGTGGCTCGCGCGACGTGAAGCCCACCATCGTCCTGGTCCATGGCGCTTTCGCCGACTCCAGCGGCTGGAACACCGTAGCCGGCCGGCTGATCGGCGACGGCTACCCGGTCGTCGCGTTCTCCAACCCGTTGCGCGGACCTACCGCCGACGCCGAGTACCTGCGTCAGTTCCTCTCGACCATCACGGGGCCAGTCGTCCTCGTGGGGCACTCCTACGGCGGAGCGGTGATCACCAACGCCGCCACCGGCAACCCCAACGTGAAGTCGCTGGTGTACATCGCGGCCTACGCGCCAGCCGCGGGTGAGAGCGTCGCCGCAGCAAACAGCCTGGGGGGTGGGCACACCGACGTCATCGACCACCTGCTCATCCGGCCCTTCCCGGGTGCAGCCGACGGCGACGCCGACGCCTACATCGACCCCGCCTACTTCCCGACGCTGTTCGCACAGGACCTGCCGAAGTCGATGACTCGGGTCATGGCCGCCACCCAGCGCCCCGGTGCCCTGGCCGCCCTGCTGGCGCCCTCGGGCGCCCCCGCCTGGGAGAGCATCCCCAGCTGGTACCTCGTGGCCCGGCAGGACCGCATCATCCCACCGGAGGCCGAGCGCGCGATGGCTGCACGTGCCGGCGCCACCACCGTGGAGATCGAGAGCTCCCACGTCGCGATGATGAGCCACCCCTCCGCCGTGGTCTCCCTGATCAAGGCCGCCGCCAAGGGCTGACTGCCGAGGCGTTTGCTGCACAGGCCGGGTGGGTCGAGTTCCTCGGCCCACCCGCGCTCGGGTGCCGCGCACCTCAGCGGCCCGTTCGATCCTGCGCAAGGGCTGATGACGGGCGGACCATTTGCGGACCAGAGGGGATGACGAACCACATCGCCGCAGGTCAGAGGCGTAAGAGTGGATGAGTCGGCCGATACGCCGGGTTCTGTCCCCGCGGCGCCGTTGCCGGCATCCGCGGTGGCGGCCATCCATCTGGGCCGACCATTGCTGGCCGGCTCTAGCGTCCTACCCGCGCACTCGACCGGGCCGGTCTCCTCGGTGCCCGAGGGCACCGTGCGTACGCTGTCTGGACTTGCTCCGGGTGGGGTTTACCGAGCCGCGCCAGTCACCTGGCGCGCTGGTGGTCTCTTACACCACCGTTTCACCCTTACCGGCTGCCGAAGCGGCCGGCGGTCTGTTCTCTGTGGCACTGTCCCGCGGGTCACCCCGGGTGGCTGTTGGCCACCACCCTGCCCTTCGGAGCCCGGACGTTCCTCGGCAGGGCCGAAGCCCTGACGCGACCGCCTGGCCGACTCATCCGCCCACCAGCATAGGGGCCCAGAGGCGTGGGGCCCTACCCGGCACAGGGTCGCCGGCGTCAGGCGACGCGCCGGAAGCCGACGAGCGCGACGTCGTCGTGCCGTTCCGGGTCGGTCACTGCATCGACGAGGGCGTCGAGGAGCTCGTCGAGGTCGGCGTCGGCCGCGACGTCGCGGAAGTGCTGCTCGGCGACGCCACGCAGCCGTTCCAGCCCGACGTCGATGCCCTCGCCCCGACGCTCGACGAGCCCGTCGGTGTAGAGGAGCAGCACGTCACCGACGCCGAAGGGCAGGTCGACGACCGGCCGCGGCACCGTGCCGAGGCCGTGCAGCGGCGATCCGTCCTCGATGTAGCGGCCCTCGCCGCGCCTGATCAGCAGGGGTGGCGGGTGACCGGCGACCGTCATGGACAGGGTGTCGGCGGCGGGGTCGAAGAGCACGTACACGGCCGAGGCCATCGGCGTCGGCGCCTCGACGGCCATGAGCCGGTCGACCGCGCGGGCGAGAGCGTCCGGCTCGGGGTGCTGGGTGGCGAGCACGCGGACCGCCGAGCGCATCCGCGAGCCGCCGAGCGCCGCGTCGACGCCGCGTCCCATGACGTCGCCGACGACGGCGACGAGTCGCTGGTCCTCCAGCGCGGCGACGTCGTAGTAGTCACCCCCGATGTCGGTGCGGCCCGCCTGGCGGTAGACGGCGCCGAAACCCCAGCCGGCCACGTCCGGCAGCTCCTGCGGCAGCAGCGTCGCCTGCAGGACCGCGGCGGTGCGGCGGGTCTGCGAGTAGAGGTCGGCGTTGTCGATGGCGAGGCCCGCGCGTCGGGCGAGGTCCTCGGCGAAGGCGATGTCCTCGGAGGTGTACCGGCGACCGGACTCGGCGGCGACGAACGTCAGCACCCCGAGCACCCGGTCCCTGCCGATGAGCGGCACCGACATCGCGCTCTGCAGCCCCAGCTCGCGGGCGATGCGCAGGTGCTCGTCGTCGCGCGCCGACGCCACGAGCATCTCGTCGGTGACGGTCTCGACGAGCAGGCTCGTGCGCGAGCGCACGACGTCGGCGACCCCGCCGGGCCGTTCGAGGTCAGGCGGCCAACGGGTCTCGAGCTCCTTGGCGAGGGCCACCTTGGCGGGGTCGACGTGGGCCACGGCGAGAGTGCGCAGGACACCGTCGTCGATGAGCTGCACCGAGCACCAGTCGGCATGTGTCGGCACGGCCAGCGAGGCGACCTGCCGCAGGGTCTCGCGGTAGTCGAGGCTGCCCGCGAGGGCCTGCGAGGCGTCGGCGAGGAACTGCAGCTGGACGGCCCGCGCCGCGATCTCCTCCTCGGCGCGCAGCCTCAGGATCGTCTGGGCGCACATGTCCGCGAGCACCCCGAGCACGGTGATCTCCTCGGCGTCGGGTGGTCCGACGCGCTCGTCGAGACGGAAGGCGACGGCGCCCACGACCTCCCCCGTCGGCCGCGACACGAGCGGCAGGGTGATGCTCGAGCGTTCGGTGCCGTCGTCCTCGACCTCGGGGTAGCGGGCGAGCATGTCGGCCCGGCTCTCGACGACCACGGTGCGGTCGAGCCGCACGGCGTCGGTCATCGGGGTGCGCTGGGCCAGGTCGAAGACGGCCCACTGCCGGGCCAGCCTGCGACTGATCCCGTGCGTGCCGACGGTCCGCAACCGGTCGGGTCCGTCGCGCAGCGCGACCATCGCCCGCGAGGCGCCGATGACCCCCGACGCGCGTTCGGTGATGATCTCGGTGAGGTCGTCCATCGTTGTCGCGGACGCGAGGTCGGCGACGATGCGGGCGAGGGCGGCGATGCGTGGCGCGACGGCAGCAGTGTCTCCGCCGGCGCCCGGCTCCGTCGCGCTCATGCGCACATATTGGCAGTTGGCCGGGTCCTCGTCCCCGATAACGAGCAAGGGAGTGCCACCATGGGGGGGTGACCACGCCGACGGTGGACGGCGACGCCGAGCTCGCCCGCCTCGACTTCGGCCCGGACGACCTGCGCCGGGTCCGAGAGGTCGTACGGTCGATCACGGTCGACCGGGTCCCCGACCGCGTCGGCGACGCCGAGATGGCGGTGCACGAGGTCGCGGTGAACAGCATCGTCCACGGCGGCGGCCACGGTCACCTGCGCATCGACGCCGTCGACGGGTCGCTCGTCTTCACCGTCGAGGACGCCGACGGCACCGGTTCGACGCCGGTGGTGCGCGAGGCCGATCACCACGCCGTGAGCGGGCGTGGCCTGTGGATCGCCGAGTGCCTCACCGACCGCCTCGTCATCGAGTCGACGCCCGCACGCACGACGGTGCGACTGCACGTCGACCTGCCGCGGCGGCAGCCGGCGCGCTAGTCATCACCGATCAGGGGCAGCCGCGAGCAGCAGGCGGTCCGAGCAGCAGGTGGTTCCGTTCCGGCCGGCCGTCAGTGGACGGCGGGGTCCGGCGTCGCGGTGGTGTCGACGTCGATGACCTGGTCGAGTCGCGTGAGGCGCACCAGACGCAACGACACCCCGTCGCACAGCAGCCGCAGCGTGGCGCCGGCAACTCGTGCCCGGTGGTAGAGCCCGATGACGGCACCGAGACCCGAGGAGTCGAGGAAGGTGACCTCGCGCAGGTCGACGACGACGGTGGCGCCCGGTGCCAGGGCGACCGTGTCGAACGCGGCGCGCACGTCGGGCACGGTGTAGGTGTCGACCTCTCCCGCCAGCCGCACGAGGCTGCTGCCGTCTGCACTCGAGACCGAGACGTCCACCTGGCTCCTCCACTCCCCCTGGGCTCTCCCACCGTAGGCCCGCGAGCCCGTCGCCGTCACCGGTTTCCCGGGGCCATGTTCCTGCCGGCGGCCCGCGACCGGCCGGCCTGTGACCCGAGTCACAGAACGGCGCAGACGTCAACGATCCCGACCTGTCGCTCGTCGTCCTTGGGAGGGACGGTGCGCACGTCCCTCCTCGTCAACGAGGACGTGGACCGCCCCGCAACCGGAAACCTGCCCTGAGGACGATGACCCAGACCGCTCCCCCGACCACCCGCCCCTCCCTCGACGACACCCAGGTGCTCGCCGCCGACCGCACCACCGGGCTGCCGCCCGCCACGCGTGACGACGACTCCGCTCGGTCGCGCCTGCTCGACCTCTCCCTGACCCAGATCCTCGGCGGCTCGCTGGCCGCGGCCACCGCGGCCGCCCTCGGCTCGCGGCTCGGCCTGCTCGGCACCATCGCCGGTGCCGCCATCGGTTCGGTCATCACGGCCGTCGCCGCGAACCTCTACACGAACTCGATGGCCCGCGCCCGCGAGGCCGTCGTGCTCGCCCGCGCGTACAACCGGGGAGCCGTCGAGTCGCGCCGGCCCGACTGGTGGCGCCTGCCCGACCGCACCGGAACGCGGCGCCTGCTCGCCACCACCGGCGTCCTCTTCGCCGTCGCCGCCGCGTTCCTGACCGGGGTCCAGCTGACCACCGGCGCCGAGGTGACGGGCACGACGATCGGCCGCAGCGCCGCCGCGGGTCCCGTCGTCGAAGCGCCGTCGGGCTCCGACTCGTCGGACACCTCCTCCGGCGCCTCTGGCACCGACGCGTCACGGAGCGCGTCCACGGCCCCGACGAGCCCATCCACCGG
>JAEXXY010000420.1 GCA_023451855.1 Actinomycetes bacterium | reverse complement strand
CGCCGAGACGTCGGGCCGGTGCTGCGCCGATGCGGGCGAGCCCGATGCCGGCGACGAGGCCCACGGTCGCCGCGGAGGTCCACTGCACGACCGAGCCGGAGTCGTCAGGGCCGAGTGCCACCACGACGAGACGCGTCGTCCACGCCCCGGCGGCGACGGCGACGGGCGCGCTCGCGAGGGCCGCCAGGGCGGGCCGGCCGTACGCCAGGCACCAGCCGAGCACGAGCCCGACCAGGCCGCCCGCGACCGCGACGGCGACCACCCCGATGAGGGTGCGTTCGTCGCGGTCGAAGTCGCTGCCGAGCTGGCGGGTGGCGCCGGCCGACTGGGCGACGGTGTAGGCAATCGCCGCGAGCGCGCCCATGGCAGAAGCGAACCCGGCGAGGGCCGGTCGTCGGGCCTCGCGGCTCGTCCATCGCACGCTGATCCCGGCAGCGGCGCCGCCGACGAGCGTCAGCGCCAGCAGCAACGGCAGGAAGGCGGCGCGGAAGGGCAGGAGGGTGATGTAGCCCCCGCTCGCCTCACCCGTGACGGCGTCGGCGACCCAGTACCGGGGCGAGGAGGCACCCAGGCCGTCGACGATCCACGGCAAGGCGCCGACCACCCACCAGGCGGCCGCCGCGAGGGGCAGGACCGGCCAGACGAGCGTGCGGGCGTACCGGAGTCGGGCCTCTGGGCTGAAGCGGCGGTCGGCGGTGTCCACCGGGAGATCCGATCACGGCGACGGCGGTCGTGCCAACCGGTCGTCGAGGGTTGCAGCGACCGCAGGGTCCCCTCAGCCGCGCTCCGGCCGCCACAGCTGGACCGAGGCCACCGGCTCGAAACCCGCTGACAGGAAAGCCCGGAGGGCCCGGGCGTTGCCCGGCGCGCACGTCGCGACGACGACCTCGTCCTGCGCCACGAGCGTCAGGCTGTCGCGCACGACGTCGGTGCCCGAGCGCGCCTGCTCCGGGTCGGTCTCGACACCGACCTCGTGGAGGCCGCCGAGCCCGCGGGAGAGCGTCACGAGGGTCTTGTCGCGGGCCTCCGGGTAGCCGAAGGTGCGGACGCTGGTGCGCACGAGCGTCGCGTGCTCGGCCCGCGGGTGGTTGCGCAGGTCGCTGCGGGGCACGAGCGCGGGCTCGCCGCCCCGCCCGCGGGCGACGAGGACGACGTCGAGCGAGTCGATCCAGCCGCCGGAGGCGAGTGCCGACACGACGCGCGGGTTGCTCGCGCCGCCGAAGCCGTCGGCGCCCAGTGCGGCGACGTCGTCGTCGTGGACGTCCGCGCCGATGGCGAGCACGGCGTGGCCGGTGAAGGCGATGACGCCCTCGATGCCGTCGCGCCACGGCTCGACGCGGCGCCAGGCGCCGTCGACGTCGGGGAAGTCGCCCGTGGCGGCGCTGGACAGGGCGGTGGCGATCGGGTGCACGAGCCCCATGAAACCCCCGGATGCCGCGCGGCGCGCGCCGTGGTCCACGACGTGGCCACCCGCGCTCGCGACACCACGGCACGGGCGCACCGAAGCACCGACCGCGCCGGGTAGGGTCGGGTCATGTCCCGACCGCACGCGGCCGCCATCATCGAGGACACCGTCCACGAGCAGGTCGAGCGCGTGCTGCGCGGTCGCGGCTGGGGCAACCGCGTCATCACCCACGTCGGCTACGGGTCGTCGTCGTTCGTACGTGTCTACGCGCGAGTCCTGCTGGGGCGCAAGGGCCGTGAGGACACCGAGGGTCCGGAGGCGCGTCAGGACGCGACCGGTGCGCTCAGCCCGGCCCACTACGACCGCGGGTGGCGGGCCTTCATCACCTCACCGGCCACGGGCGTCCCGGTCAAGGTCACGGCCGGCGACCGCGAGGTGTACGGCCGCTCCGACCGCGGTGGGCACGTCGACATCGTCGCCCGCGACCACGGCCTGCCCCCGGGCTGGCAGCAGGTGATCGTCGAGGTCCAGGGCACCGACCCGGTCGCCGCCGACGTCTTCATCGTCGCCGACGACGTGACCTTCGGCATCGTCAGCGACATCGACGACACCGTCATCACGACGATGCTGCCGCGCCCGTTGATCGCGGCCTTCAACACGTTCGTGCGCCGGGGCAAGGCCCGACACGCGGTGTCGGGCATGGCGCCGATGTACCGGCGCATCCTGGCGGCGCACCCGGGGGCCCCGATCGTGTACCTGTCGACCGGCGCCTGGAACGTCGCCGCGACCCTCAACCGGTTCCTCGTCGACAACGGGTTCCCGCTCGGGCCGCTCATGCTCACCGACTGGGGGCCGACCAACACCGGCTGGTTCCGCAGCGGCCAGGACCACAAGCGCACCAGCCTGCACCGCCTCGCCCGCGACTTCCCCAACATCAGGTGGCTGCTCGTCGGTGACGACGGCCAGCACGACCCCGCGCTCTACACCGAGTTCGCCGAGGCGCGTCCGGACCGCGTCGACGCCATCTGCATCCGGCAGCTGACGCCGGCCGAGCAGGTGCTGTCCAACCCGATCAAGCTCGACCCGCCGCTGCGGCCGTGGGCGGCCCGCACGGTGCAGACGTTCTCGGCGCCCGACGGGCACGGCCTGCTGCGCCTGCTCGAGGAGCACGGACGCGTCGGCGAGCCGGTGGCCAGCGACGAGCAGCCGTCGCGTCCCGGGCCGCGGCGTCCCCACCGGGTGACAGACTGACGCCATGCCCGAGCTGCCCGAGGTGCAGGCGCTCGTCGACTTCCTCGCCGAGCGCACGGACGGCCTTGCCGTCACGAAGGTCGAGCTCGCCTCGTTCAGCGTCCTCAAGACGTTCGACCCGCCGCCGCAGGCGCTCGAGGGAGCCCCGATCGACGGCGTGCACCGGCACGGCAAGTTCCTCGACCTCGACGTCGACGGCACCCACCTCGTGTTCCACCTGGCGCGCGCCGGCTGGCTGCGGTGGTCCGACCACCTGCCCGAGACCGTGCTGCGGCCCGGCAAGTCGCCGATCGCGCTGCGGGTGCGCCTGTCCGACGGCTCGGGCTTCGACCTGACCGAGGCCGGCACGAAGAAGTCCCTCGCCGCCTACATCGTCCGCAACCCGGGCGATGTGCCGGGCATCGCGCGCCTCGGCCCCGACCCCCTCGCCGACGACTTCACCCGCGAGCGGTTCGGGCAGATCCTCGAGGGCCGCCGCACCCAGATCAAGGGCCTGCTGCGCGACCAGGAGGTCATCGCCGGCGTGGGCAACGCCTACTCCGACGAGGTCCTGCACGTCGCCAAGATCAGCCCGTTCGCCATCGCCGGGTCGCTGGCCCCCGAGGTGGTCGACCGGCTCTATGCCGCGCTGCGCGACACGCTGACCGCGGCGGTCGCCACCGCGTCGGGCAAGCCGGCCAAGGAGCTCAAGGACGCCAAACGAGCCGGCATGCGCGTGCACGCCCGCACCGGCGAGGCGTGCCCCGAGTGCGGCGACGTCGTGCGCGAGGTCTCCTTCGCCGACACCTCGCTGCAGTACTGCGCCACGTGCCAGACCGGCGGCAAGCCGCTCGCCGACCGGCGGATGTCCCGGCTGCTCAAGTGACGGGCTGACACCAAAGCGTTTCCCGACCCGGCCGAGGCCGGGTTCGTCCGAAGTGCAACGTTTCGCCGCGCGTGGTTGTCTCCACCGTCATGAAGCCGATCCGTCGCGCCCCCTCCACCGCCCTCGCGCCCGTCGCAGCTGCAGCTCTCGCCGCCCTCGCCCTCGCCGCCTGCGGCAGCGCGACCTCCCCGGGCTCCGGCTCCTCTGACGGCGCGACCGTCGTCGGTGGGACGCTGCCCGCGCCGCACGGCAGCGGCTCCGGCGGGTCGGGCCGGGCCACCGG